>VBOS01000009.1:0-1087 GCA_005893185.1 Candidatus Eiseniibacteriota bacterium | reverse complement strand
CGTGCTCGAAGACGTAGCCGAGACCGATGAGCGGGAGCGAAACGACGAGCCCGGGGAAGCGCACGACTTTTTCCCATGTGTCGCCTGTGCTCGCGGGCCGGGTCGGGTTCCAGGGAACTGCGGACGACGGACCGAGCCCAGCTTCGCCGGCGGGAGTGCCGGTCGAGGTCGCGGGCGGCACACCCAGGGAGTCGCCGGTCGGCGCAGAATTACCCTGCTGCGCGTTTCCGTGGGGAACGGTGGGTGCGGCCGAACCGTCACTGATACGTGCGGACAGAATCAGGAGCGCCAGATGTGCGCTCCAGAATCTACGACCCGAGAGCGTCACGAGGCCGCCCACTGTACCCCAGGCCCGGGAGCGGCTTCAACGACGAATCTACGATGGATCGGGGCGAGGGGCCGAGAGCCGTCGATGGATGGCCGTGAGGCTGATCTCGATGGACTGGTGCGACGCCAGGAGCGCATCGAGCGCCGCCTCGCGGGACCGCGGGCTGGGCGTTCGCCCCGCGTCCGTGTCGAGGAACGGCCAGAGCTTTTCCCGAATGCGCCGAGGCAGCAGCGACTCCAGGTACTCGAGAGCCACGCCGCGGAGCGAGGGATCCTCGGTGTGGAGCGCATGGAATGCGATCAAAAGCGGCTCCTGCGGAAGCACGACGCTCAGCAGATTGAAGACGTGCTCGAGGCTGCGATTTGCCCTTTGCCGGAGTCGGTCGTCCACCAGCGCCGTTTCCGGATGATCCTCACGACGATCGAAGTGTCTCTGCGCCTCCCACACCCGGCGCTCGACCTGGGTCTCGCGCATGACGAGCTCGTAGACTCTCGCCGGGTCCACGCGAGCGTCCATGCCCTTCGCGTGCATCCGGGCCAGCGCGTTGCCGCACTCGTAGCGCAACACGAAGCGCGGTTCGGTCAGAGCTGTGAGCAGGCCCTCCACGACCGGCGCGGACGGGCAGCCGGCGAGCACGCGGGGGATGCGACAACGCAGCGCGAGGTCGAGCCCGGGATCGAGCAGCGCTTCGAGGATCGGATTCGGGTCATCGGACGCGGACCTTCGCAGCGCGCGCCGAGCCGTCCCGGCCAGCCGATC
>VBOS01000461.1 GCA_005893185.1 Candidatus Eiseniibacteriota bacterium | reverse complement strand
CACGCTCGTCATTCGGCGACCGCGCGCCGTTACGCCTACCGATTGACGTGGCACGAGGATCCGATGCTGGGTCGCTTCGCGTGGCGCCCGCGCGCCAGGCTGGCGCCCGAGGCCCTCGACCGCGCCACGCGGGCCATCGAGGGCGAGCGCGATTGCACTTCGTTTCAGGGCGCCGGCAGCTCCCCGGCGAATCCCCTGTGCCGCATCGCGCGCGCGCGCTGGCGGACGTGGGAGGGAGGGCTCGCGCTCGACATCGTGGCCGACCATTTCCTCTACCACATGGTGCGCAACGTGGTGGGCACGGCGCTCGCAGCCGCCCGCGACCCCGAGCCGGCGGTCGCGATGGAGCACGTGCTCGCGGCCCGCGACCGGAGGCGGGGGGGAGTGACGGCGCCCGCGCACGGCCTGTGCCTGGAGGAAGTGTTCTACGCACCGGAGGGACGGCCATGAGGCCGCGCGCGCGGACCGTCGCCTCCATCGTGCTGGCGCTCGGCGCCGCCATCGGCACGCCCGGGCGGCTGTGCGGCATGGCAGGCGCGGCCGCTTCGCCCGTCGCGGCCGCTCCGCCTCCCGCGGCCGCTCCGCCCGCCGCCGCCCCGGAGATCAGCGCATCGCGCAGGAGCGCGATCGTGACGGCCGCGCAGCGGGTGAGCCCGGCGGTGGTCTCGGTGAGCGTTGTCACAACGCGCGTCGTGCGCACCGATCCGTTTGGCGGGCTCTTGCACGACGAGTTCTGGGACCGCTTCTACCCGCCCACGGAGTACCGGGAGCGGATGCCCAGCCTGGGGTCGGGCGTGATCGTGGACGTGCGCGGCCTGATCCTCACCAACGAGCACGTCGTGCGCGGGGCCGACGACATCAAGGTCACGCTCACCGACGGCCGCCAGCTCCCGGCCCACGTGCTGGGAAGCTCGGCGACCTACGACCTGGCCGTGCTCAAGGTCGAGGCCGCGAAGCTTCCGGCCGCTCCGCTGGGCGACAGCGACGATCTGGTGGTGGGAGAGTGGGCGATCGCGATCGGAAACCCGTTCGGGTACCTGCTCAACGACACCCAGCCCACCGTGACGGCCGGGGTGGTGAGTGCCACCCGGCGCGAGATCAAGTCCGAAGTCACAGAGACCGGCGTGTACAAGAACATGATCCAGACCGACGCCGCGATCAATCCCGGCAACAGCGGTGGGCCGCTTGTGAACGGCGACGGCGATGTGATCGGGATCAACACCTTCATCTTCACCAAGGGCGGCGGCTCGCTCGGGATCGGCTTCGCGATCCCCATCAACCTCGCCCGCCGAGTTGTGGCGGAGATCGAGAAGTTCGGGCGGGTGCGCGTGGCCTGGCCGGGCATGCAGGTTCAGGAGGTCACGCCGTACCTGGCGCATCGCCTGGGCTTCGAGGATCTGGGCGGGCTCGTTGTGACGCGCATCGAGAGCGGTGGCCCCGCCGATCGCGCCGGCGTGCGCATCGCGGACCGCATCCGCGAGGTGAACGGGCGGGTCGTGAACTCGGTGGACGACGCCCAGCGTGGGATCTACGGAGCCCAGGTGGGCGACCGCATCAGGCTCGGGATCGAGCGCGGCAGCCGCAAGCTCGACCTGAACCTGACCCTCGTCGAGGCTCCCGAGGAGGAGCGGTGATCGAACGCTATTCCCGCCCCGCGATGAGCCGGGCGTGGAGCGACGCGCGAAGGCTCGAGCTGTGGCTCGAGGTCGAGCTGGCGATGACGGCCGCGCGCGAGGAGGAAGGAAGCGTGCCGCGGGGGACGACCCGCCGCATCCGCGAGAGCGCGCGGCTCGATCCCGCCCGCATGGAGGCGATCGAGGCGGAGGTCCGGCACGACGTGATCGCCTTCCTCCGCATGCTGGCGGAGTCCATCGGCGACGATGCGCGCCACGTGCACGCCGGGATGACGTCGTCCGACCTCGTGGACACCGCGCTCGCATGCCAGATCGCGGAGGCCGGGACGCTCCTGCGCGAAGGCCTGGAGTCCCTGGGCGCAGCTGCGCGCGTCCTCGCCGAGCGCTACCGCCGCACGCCCATGGTGGGGCGCACGCACGGCATCCACGCCGAGCCCACGACGTTCGGCCTCAAGTGCCTGCTGTGGAGCCAGGAGATCGGGCGCGACATCGCGCGGCTCGATGCCGCGCTCACGGGCTGCGCGGTCGGCAAGTTCTCAGGCGCCGTCGGAAATCTGGCGCATCTCGAAGCGCGCCTCGAGGTGCAGGCGCTCGCGCGGCTCCACCTCGCCCCCGAGCCGGTCGCGAACCAGGTGGTGCAGCGCGATCGCCATGCTGCGCTCCTGTGCACGCTCGCCGTCCTGGGCGGCACGCTCGAGAAGATCGGGCTCGAGATCAGGCACCTGCAGCGGAGCGAGGTGCGCGAGGCCGAGGAGCCGTTCGCCGCGGGCCAGCAAGGCTCATCGGCCATGCCGCACAAGAAGAACCCGGTGCGCTGCGAGCGGGTGTGCGGGCTCGCGCGCCTGCTGCGTGCCTACGCGCAGGCGGCGCTCGAGAACCAGGCGCTGTGGCACGAGCGCGACATCAGCCACTCCTCGGTCGAGCGCGTGATCGTCCCGGATGCCTTTCTGGTCGCGGACTTCATGGCGGCGGAGCTCGAGGACGTGCTCTCCCACCTGCGCGTCCATCCGGAGAACATGCTGCGCAACCTGGAGACCGGAGGCGGCCTCGTCTACTCGCAGAACGTGCTGCTCGCGCTCATGGCCGCGGGGCTTCCGCGCGATCAGGCCTATCGCATCGTCCAGGAGCACGCGCTCGCGGCGCTCGAAGGCGGCGGAAGCTTCGCCGATCGACTGCGGCGCGACCCGCGCGTCACGAAGCTGCTCGCGCCCGAGCGGCTCGAGGCGTGCTTCGCGCTCGAGCCTTTCCTGAAAGGCGTGGATGCCGTGTTCGCCCGGGCGGAAGGACCTGTGTCGTGAGCGTAGCGGCCGGTCTTGCCCCCGCCTACACCGCCGAGGAAGCTCGTGACCCAGCGGCTGTGAGCGCGCGGCTCGCCGCGCGGGGCGTGAGCCTCGACCCCGACGAGGTGGCGCTGCTGCTCGAGCTGCTGGGCCGCGGCCCGCGCTGGGCGGAGTGCGTGCTGTTCGGCATCCTGTGGAGCGAGCA
>VBOS01000070.1:9681-11738 GCA_005893185.1 Candidatus Eiseniibacteriota bacterium | reverse complement strand
ACATGAACGACGAGGTGTGGATCAAGCTCGCGAACAAGGTGAACGAGCTGCTCGCGAAGCCGGACGTCGCGGGTGTCGCCATCACCCACGGCACCGACACGATGGAAGAGACCTCGTACTTCCTCCATCTTGTGGTAAAGAGCGACAAGCCGGTCGTGCTGACCGGGTCGATGCGGCCGTCGACCGCGATGAGCGCGGACGGTCCGCTCAACATCTACAATGCCGTCGCGATCGCGGCCGATCCGAAGGCGCGGGGCCGAGGCGTTCTCGTGGCGGTGGACGACGACATCCATTCCGCCCACGACATCATCAAGACGCACACGACGGACGTGAGGACGATGAGCTCGGGCGAGGCCGGGCTGGTCGGGGCGTCGTTGTTCGGGAAGGACACGTGGTATCGGTCACCGGCCCAGGTGAACACCGCGAAGAGCGAGTTCAGCGTCGCCGGTGTCAAGGCCCCGCTGCCACGCGTGGACATCATCTACGCGCACGCCAACATGTCGCCGGACGTCATCAGCTCGGCCGTGGCGAACGGTGCGAAAGGGTTGGTGATCGCCGGGGTGGGCGACGGCAACATGACGGCGCCGGCCCTCGAGGCGGTCAAGGCCGCGGTGGCCAAGGGTGTGGTGGTCGTGCGCTCCTCCCGCACGAACGGGGGCATCATCCGTCGCAACATCGAAGTCAACGACGATCAGCTGGGAACGGTGGCGTCGATGGAGCTCAACCCCGCGAAGGCGCGCGTCCTGTTGCAGCTCGCGCTGCTCAAGACCAAGGATTCGAAGGCGATTCAGGACTACTACGACCGCTACTGATCGGGGGGACACTCGCGGCGCTGCGGCGATCCATGGCGCCGCGTCCGTTTTTGACTCCAGGAGGTGGGCGGCGATGACTTCGAGGCCCTGGAACATAGGCTTGGGGCTCGCGCTGTTGATGAACGCGGGCTCAGGCGTATTGCGACCGGCGCGTTCGCAGCCCCAGGCTTCCCCGAGCGTGGTGGATTCCACGGCGGACGCCGGAGAGGCCGACGCCGACCAGCCGCGGCGCAGGCTCGTCAAATGGAACGAATACGACGGTCCGGTCTCGACCCTTCGGTTCGGATTCGGCTTCCTCGTGGATGCCGCCACCTACGCTCAGGACGACGACAGCAAGAAGCAGGTGTCCATGGAGCCCGATGTCGGACTTCGGGACTTCCGGTTGCTGTTCAAGGGCCGCTTCAAGACCAAACGCCCGCTGTCGTGGACGGTCGGATACATGTACGACGGCGCGGACGAGTCCTGGCGATTCCGGCAGACGGGTATCCAGGTCGACGTACCGGAACTGTCGGGGCGCTTCTTCCTCGGCCGCACGAAGGAAGGCTACTCGATGATCAAGGTGATGGTCGGCTACCACGGCTGGACCATCGAACGCTCTCCGGGGATCGACGCGTTCATTCCCATTCTGGCGGACGGGATCAAGTACATGGGGTACTCCCCGCGGACCCGTATCTTCACCAACCTGGGTCTGTTTCGCGACAATCTGTCGGAAACCGAGAAGTTCGCGACCTATGACGAGCAGTTCGTCGCGCGCATCGGCTGGCAACCGATCCTGTCGGAGGAGAGGCAGACCTTGCTGCATGTCGCGGTGATGGGGCGTCTCGCCAAACCCGACGAGGGCAAGATCAACATCCGGTCGCGCCCTGAGGTGTATCTGGCTCCCTATTTCCTCGAAACGGGCAAGATCACGGCCGATCATGCGAACACCGCGGGCTTCGAGGCGTTCTATCGGCCCCGCAACTGGCTCTTTGGAACGGAATACAACTGGGAGATGCTCGATGCCGCGAACGGAGCGCAACCGACCTTTCACGCCGGAGAAGCGGTGGTCGCCTGGAACATCACCGGCGAGGCACGGCCCTATAACGCGCCGGGTGGGTTCTTCGGGGCAGTCTCTCCCCATCGGACGGTCTTCGAAGGGGGGCGGGGGGCGTGGGAGGCCGTGCTGCGATTCACCTACAGCGACTTCGACGCCAGCGGTTTCCAGGGCGGGAAGTTCTGGCGCCTGACGCCGATGGTGAACTGGCA
>VBOS01000070.1:0-9627 GCA_005893185.1 Candidatus Eiseniibacteriota bacterium | reverse complement strand
TGACCCCGCCGGAATTCGAATCGCCGCGCCGCACGCAACGCACGCGTTGCGGCAGGTGCGGCTCTCTTCGACCCCTCATGCCCTCGGCGACGCCGCCGGTCTACCTTCGTCCTGCAACCCCACGAGCCCTTGCGCGACACGAGTCATGTCCCAAGCCTGCGAGAAGAAGTCATGCATGGGCGCCCCCGGCGTCAGAGCCTGAAGTTCGCGATCAGCCAGGCGTTGTTGCCCTGGACGGCGTTGCGCGCATCGAACTCCCAGTGCAGCCGCAGCCGGAGGGTGACGGTGTCGCCGATCGGCATCGAGCCCTCGGGACCGATCCCGAGGTAGCGATAGGGGCCGGGGTCGCCGCCGCCGTCCTGCCCGGTGATCTGCCAGGTGCCGAACCCGGAAAGGCCCAACTCGGCGGAGTGCGTTCCGATCTTCAGCGCCTTGCCAACCCCCCAGTCCACCACGACGTCGTCGCCAGGATGGATGCCTGTGTCCTGTTGCTCGAAGTTCTGCTCGATCCGTGCCACCGCCGAGAGACTCCAGTCGTCCCGCTTTCCGCCGGGATAGGCAACGCCCCCGACCGAATAGACCAGCGCCCAGCACCCGCTCCCGCGGTTGCTGGCGCCACCCGGGCTGAAGTGCCCCGACGAGGACCACACGGTGAACTGGAACTGATAGTCATAGGCGGATCCGTCGCCATAGAGCGAGATCGGCGTGACGAGAATGTCGCCGAGGCCGAAGCTCGAAGAGCCGACGTCGGCGCTCGAGGGCGTCAGGTTCCCGGTGCTGAACGGAATCCCGGCCAGCGCGCCGTACCGCATGCCGAGCATCTTCCACGACGTGGTCCAGGTGAACATGCTGATGTTGGCGTAGCGCACTTCATGGACCTCGTCGCTCGTCCCGCCGGCGGAGTCCTTCACCTCGAGGTTCGAGAAGAACCGGCTGAAGTTGGTGTACATCCAGCCCGGCGCGGGGCTCGACGCGCCGCGGATTCCCGACTGTCCGGGCGGGTAGTGGCCGGCGATCGGGCTCTGCGCGCGGGCCGCAGGCGCCGCGAGCAGAGCGGCGGCCAACCCGCCGAACAGCGCTCGTGGGAATGCCCGACTCACTTCGTCGTGACGATGTTGGTCCAGAAGCGCCGGAGGCTTTCGTCCACTCCGAACAGGGTGCTGAAGACCGTGGAGTCCGCGAACAGGATGTCACCCGCGCGCTTGCCGTTCGGCGGCATCCAGACGCAAGTGTTGAACTCGCGGTTCCCCGACTCCGTGAAGGGATGGGGGTTCGCGAGGTCGATCGGCTGCGTGGCCAGAACCCTCAAGGCCTTCGGATCGTCGATCGTCAGCGCGTAGTGGGGCAGGTGCATGTGAAAGTTGAAGCGGGTCACCCCCGAGAGCCAGCCCTTGTTGTCGACGTCCTGGAATCGCGTCAGCGGCACGATCAGATTCGAGCCCTTCTCGGTGGCCGGCCGGAGTCCGTAGCGGTTCTCGATCGGGATGCCCAGCCCCTTCATCAGCGAGCGCGTGTACTTGCCGAAGCGCTGCTGGCGCGGAACCAGCGCATCGCCGTGATGCGCGTATTCCATGGCGCGCTGCTTGAGGTCGGTCGAGACCCCGACATCGTGGTGCGGCCCGAGGACCAGGCAGGTTCCCTCGCGCGTGAGGAAATCCCGCACGGCCTCGATCTCGCCCGGCGTCGCCTCCTCCTCGGTGAGCATGTGGTCCAGCCCGAAAACCATGAGCGTGTCGGTGTCGGCGAGGATGCGCTCGTCGAGCGGAAGCCCGTGACCCGCGTGATCGACGCGCTGGTACATGGGGACCGGGTGTCCGGTGACGTCCCCGACCAGGTCCTGAAACTGCTCCCAGGCAACGAAGAACAGCTCGAGCGTTCCGGCGATGCCCTGCTGGAACTTCAGCGCGTCGTACTCGGGCTTCTCGAAATTGGGCCATCCGACACGGCGCACCTCGGCCATCGTCGAGAATCGGTTGTCCAGCTCATTGACGTCGCGATTGGCCTCGCCCGGATAGCTCCAGGTGACGTAGACGCTCACCCGCTGCTTGCCGCGTGTGTAACTCCGCGGCACGTGGAGATGATTGTAGCAACGGGCTGTCAGCACCTTGCTCATGAGGTCCTCGCCGATGCGGCCGCGGTGGTGCGCGCCGATGCGGATGGTCCATCCGCCAGGAATTTCAACGCCCGGATTCCAGGAAGGAAGAAGTAGGCGCCACCGCGGACCGTGGTGAACGCCGGGAGCCCCTGAATCTTCTTTCGAATCGGTCGCCTCGGAATCGTCATGTCGTAGCTGCCGTCGTGTGTGCCGATGATCGGGTCGCGCTCGTTCCCGAGCGACATGAAGTCCGGGTCGTTGGCCCACACGTTCATCGTGAACTCGAATTGACGCACCAGGCTGGCGCACCCGACGAACGCGGCGATCCCGCGCTCGTGCCCGTCCTCGGGCGCGTCGTCCGGCAGGTGCGGTCCGTAGGTGCCGCCGCGGCGAATCATCTTGCGACGCTGCATGTTCTCCCCGGTGTCGCGGGGATTCATGCGCCGGACGTGCGAGCCGACTGGGCACGCATAGCCGTGCGGGTCCATCTTCGCGTAGTCGAAGTCGTTGTTGCGCTGCATGTCGGCGCCGAGCGCCGGATCCTCGCGCTCCGGCGCCAGCACCAGTGGAGCGCCGCTCCGCCACCGGCCCATCAGCTTGGCCGCGACCAACTCCTGCTCTTCGGGCGTCTTCCCCTGCTGCGCCAGGAAGTCGCGGAACACCCCGACGTGCTCCTGCATTCGGAAGTACGCGAGGAAGCTCCCGTTGCGACTCAAGACCTCCGGTTGCGGCGGCGGGGGCACGAGTCCCATCTCGTCGGGATAGCCGAGGAAGAACTCGCCGGGCTTGATCGGCGGGCCCGAACCGGGCGTCGGCTCGGCTCCGGCGCCCTCGACCGCCGGCTGCGACAACCGATCGCGGTACCCGAAGTGTTCGTGCGCATATTCGAGCGGCGGGATGGCTTCGAGATCGAGACTCGAGAGCACGCGCACTCCGGACTCCGTCACGTGGCGTTGGTGTTCCGTCTTGCACCGCTCCCGCTCCGGCACGTCCCGGGCGAAGAGAATCACGATCGCGTGGAGATCCGGGCTCGCGAGGTCGCCGACCCAGTGTTCAGGGGCGTTCTTTCCGGTGAGGCCGAGCACCGCCGCGCGCGGCGCCATCCCCTGCTGGAACTCGGGTGGAAAGGTCGCGAGCGAGGGCTGGTCCACGCCGAGCGTCTTGAGTCCGTTCCAGGTGAACGCCACCGACACCCACCGGGCATCGAGCAGCGAGCCGCCCACCGCGCGGGCGGTTCCGACTCTCTCCAGGATTCCCTTCAGCCACGCGCGACCGCGGTCCACGGCCGGGAACGACAGGAATTCGTAGCGCGCCGCGAGCGCCGGAGTCCGCGTCAGCAGGAAGTGCTGAATGTCGTCGAGGTCGAGCACCTACTGCATCTCGTCGAGGACAGCTCCGAACGCCGCCTTGAGCCGGAGCGCCTTCTTGATGTCGGTCGCGCTCACGTAAGGGTACTCGCCGTACTCGAGAAAGCTCGGGCGCTGGTGATCCCGAAAGAACTTGATGACGGCCTGGAGGTTGGTACGCCAGTCCTCGGGCCAGCCTTCGAGGTTCATGAACACGGTGGTGAGCCCGGTCGCGTTGAACAGCGCGATCGCGTCTTCGAGATACTTGTCGAAGTCGGTGTCGAAGATGCCCTGGTACATGAAGTGGAGCCCCGAGCCGACGTCGAACAGGACCCATCGCAGGTAGTGCAACTTGAGCGGCGCGAGCACGCCGGGGTCCGCGGCCACCGCCTTCTCGATGGTGGCGCCGTACTCGCGAACCACCTGCTCCTTCCCGGGTTTGACCTTGGCGATCACGGTGAAGCCGTAGCAGGCGGGAGTCCTCGGGAATACCGGACCAAATCTTCCCTGAGCGAGCTCGAAGTATCCTTCCTTAGGAATCGCCTTCGCTGCCGGCTTGCTCCAATCCGCCACGGTCATCCCGCGCCTCCGTTCGAATGTGAGCGCCCGCATCGGTGAGAACTTCCAACGCTCGGCGAGCTTAGCTCAAGCGCCCGTCGTCGCGCCACGGTCGCTTCCGATCGAGCGCCGCCGCGGCTACGATTCGCGGGAGTTCGTCGTACCGGCGCTGCACCCTGATGAACCTGGAGGAGGAGCGTGAACGTCGTCGTGATCGGATCGGGCCCAGCCGGTGTCATGGCCGCGATCCGGTCGGCGGAGCTGGGCGCGCAGACCGCCCTGGTCACGCGCGGTGCGTTCGGCGGGATGGCGGCCAACGACGGCCCGGTTCCGGTGCGGACCCTGGCGTACGCCGCCCGCCTCATGCGGGACGCCCGCCAGCTCGAGCGCTACGGGGTCACGGTTTCATCGCCGAGGCTGGACTACGAGAGACTGCTCGAACGTGTCCGTCAGGTGGTCGCCGAGGTCCGGGATCATTCCTCGCTTCGTCACGAGATCGATCGACTCGGCGTTCGGGTCCACGAGCACGCGGGGACCGCCCGCTTCGGGGATGCTCACACCATCGAGGCCGGATCGGGCCTTCGATTGCCGGCCGATCGAGTGGTGCTGTGCCCGGGCGGCGCGAGCCGCCGGCTCGGAGTCCCGGGCAGCGAGCTGGCCGCGACCCACAGCGACGCGTGGTCGCTCCGGGAGGTGCCGCGATCGCTGCTGGTGGTGGGCGCGGGCATGACCGGTCTGCAGGTGGCCACGGTCTTCCACGCGTTCGGGGCTCGCGTTCAGCTCGTGCAATCCGGACCGCGCATTCTCGCCGCCGAAGACCCCGAGGTCTCGGCTGCGGTCGCCGAGACGCTGCGCGCGATGGGCATCGAGGTCCGCGAGGGAATCGGAACCATCGGGTCGCTCGAGAAGACCGCGGGCGGCGTCCGCGTGCACGTCTCCAAGGACGGAGTGCGTGATGCGCTCGAGGCCGCCCTGGTCGTGACCACCATCGGATGGGTAGCCGAGACGACCGGTCTCGACCTCGCCGCCGCCGGTGTCGAGACCGATGCGCGCGGCTTCGTCCAGGTCGACGACTATCTTCAGACCTCGGCGCCGCACGTGTTCGCGGCGGGAGACGTTCTCGGCCGTGCCCTGATCGTCCCCCCGGCGCTGCACGACGGATACGTGGCAGCAACCAACGCGGTCCAGGGCCGTGCTCTGCGGCGGGAATCGTCGCCGGACCCGATCGGGAGCTTCACCGACCCCGAATACGCCCACGTCGGAATCCGCGAGGACCAGGCGCCCGCCGGGGCATTCGTGGTCGGCCGCGTGCACTTCGGAGAGACCACGCGGACCCTGATCGATGGTCGCACCACCGGCTTCTGCAAGATCATGGCCGAGCGCGGCTCGGGNGTTCAGGTGGCAGCGGTCGCCATGGCGGGAGGGCTCCGCGTGGATCAACTCGCTCGAGTCCCGCTGTCGTATCCGACCTACGCCGGGATCCTGGCGCGCGCCGCGTATCGTGCCGCGCGCGAGATCGACCCCACCCTCAACGTGCTCGAGCACCGCGACTCCGGGTAAGCCGCCGGGGCGGAACGCGTCCTCTGCCGATTCCGGCGAGGTTCGCAGGCCGTCGATCCCCGGCCGGACCATCGCGGTGCACCATCTACGGCAGCCGCACGATCCTTTTCACGATCTGCGAGGACCGGTTCGCGAGATCCGACCAGCGCGCGAGGAGCACCCCGCTCGGCACCGCCCGGCCACCGAGATCGTGCCCGTCCCAGCGTTGCGAGCCTCCTTCATCGAGCACCTTCGTCCAGAGCAGGCGGCCTCCTGTATCGAAGAGCTCGAGGCGTCCGGGCGGCATGCCCGATGCCAGCGCGAACTCCACCGACTCGGTCCCGCGCGACGGATTGGGCAGAATTCGAATCCCGGCGCCCGGAGCGAGCCCCGATCCCACCGACGTCGTCGACAGCGGTCGAATCTGGACACCGTTCATGCCCGACTGGAAGTACCCGCCGTAGAGACCGGAGTGGAACGCGATGAGCCCGCCGGTCGTGTGCAACACGAAGCGCTCGTAGGTCACGCCCCTCCGTTGGGCGCCCGGCCAAGCGCCGCCTACGTTGACCGGACCCGGTGTGGCGTCATCCACTCGAACCCGGCACATGCGCGCGGGATCATCGGGCGTCATGGCATAGATGAGGACTTCGTAATCATCGTTGACCAGGTTCTCGATCCAGAGACACTCGTCGACCGGATCGTTCCGGCCGATCAACATGTCGTCCATGAGCGCGCCGTCGTCGCCCGAGGTTGCTGGGTTGTCGAATTGAAGGAGTTGTGTTCCTCCGTACATGTAGATGTTCGCCGCGGTCGGCGATCCGGTGATGTCCACGAGCGGCGCCCGTTCATAGGGAGGGAGAACGCCGATGAGATTCCAGCGACCGGCGCCTCCGGCGGCGGCATAGCTATCCGCGGGGATCGAGCCGGCGCCAAAATCGATGTTGATCGACTGCGCGGAGAGTGGGGAGGCCGATGAGACCAGGAGGAGCGGGAGTGCCAGGGTAGGCAGGAGTCGCGTCATGGCGATCACCTCCGGGAAAGAGGGGACGAGAATCCGAGACCGCGGCCTGCGAACGGCTCCCGCTATTGTGCCAGCTTTGTGCCAGAACCTCACGCCAAGAAGCGAGACTACCGGTCCGCATCGGTTTCCTGGGATCGCGGGAGTTCGGGATGCGTGATATCCGGGCTTGGAAGGTTGCCCGGCTCGACAAGCCCACGAACGCGGCCTCTGCCGGACCGGCACCTTCGAGGCAAGCCTCTCAGGGCTTCCCGGATGGGGCGGTGATCAGCTGAGCGAAGGCGGCCAACTCCTCCGCGTTGAGGTCCGACACCACCCAGTAGGCCATCCCTGCGCGCGTGCCGTGGATCACGTGAAAGCCCCGCTGCGTCAAGGCCGGCGCGATTCCCTCGTGCGCGTCAGACATCGGCCACACGAACACGTTGATGACGTGCATGCGATGCATGTAGACGAGTGCTGCGACCGGACGGCCCTGCAGGTAGTCGAGCCGCCCGCCGACGAGCGGATAGTTCGCCGCCGCGAAGTCCGTAACGGGAGGCGAGAAGTCGAGCCTGCCGCTGAACCAGGGCTTCACGGTGTGCTGATCGGTCGAGGCCACGTCCGTCAAGTGGTTCGCCATCAGGGACCGGATGTGGCCCGACACCGCCTCGCGCGCGGTCGCGGCCTCCGGGCGTTCGCGCGGTAGGGTGGCGACGATCCACGTGCCGCCACCCACCGCGATGACCGCGGCGGCCGCGCCCAACCAGCGCCACGCCTGAGCTGCGGGCCTCGAGCGCACAGCGCCCCGCCGTCCTGCCGCGCGGAGGTCGCGCATCACTCGCGCACGCAGGAGGTCGGGTGCGCGGTGATACTCGAGGTCGCGCCTCAGGTTCTCGCTGAGTTCGCGCTGCCGTGCCAAGGCGGCCGAGCAGTCCGGGCACGATTCCAGATGCTGCGAGACTTCGCCGCTGGCGACCGGGTCGAGCTCGTCGTCCAGGAACGCCGAGAGCCGATCGAACACGTGTGCCGATGCCATGTCAGACGCTCTCCTTCGCGCCGGCTCCCAGGGCGAGCAGCAGCTGCTTGCGCGCGCGCGCCAGGCGCGACATCACCGTGCCGATTGGCACGCCCATCACATGGGCGATCTCCTTGTAGGACAGACCTTCCAGCTCACGCAGCACCAGCGCCTCGCGGAATTCGGCCCCCAGCCGGCCGAGCCCCTCGTGCACGGACTCGCTCGCGATCGCGCGCGCCAGGTCGGCCTCCGGCGCCGAGAGCTCCGCCTCGAGCGAGTGGGCCTCCTCGTCGAACTCGACCATTGCGCCTCCAGAGCGCCGGCGGCGGAGCTGCGTGAAGCACGTGTTGCGCACGATGCTCAGGATCCACGCCCGTCCATCCGCCCCGCGGAAGCCACCGAAATGCCGGATCGCCCGCAGGAACGCCTCCTGCACGGCTTCCTCCGCCTGGTCGCCGTCGCGAAGCAGATAGCGCGCGAGGTTGTACGCGGCATCGAGGTAAGGCAGCACACATTCATCGAATCGCTCCCGCTCTCGGGGAGAGAGATGGGGCTCCGGGCCCGTCGTCTCCCGGCTCTCCTCGTGGGTCAAAGGTGATTCCTCTCTCGTAACGACTCGCCGATCGCCCGGGCTATTCCCGGATCGCACGAGATTTCTGCTCTGGGAATAACTTCGTCCGCCACCCGGTCAGGGCCGGTGAAGCGAGGCAGTTCGACCCTAACCCGGAGGTAGCTCATGAACGCCGTCCCGCAGCGCCCCGCCCGCATCATCGCCCCGTTCATCGGTTCGCTGTCCCTTCTCGCCGCCGTCCTGGCCACGCCGTGCCGCGCCTCATCGTACGGCAATGCCGTCGGGCAGCCGGCCCCCAGCACGGTCAAGGTCAACCTCTCGGAGTGGAAGGTACAGCTTACCCCAGCCCGTGTTCCGCCCGGGCCGGTGGTCTTCGAGGTGACCAATACCGGCACCATCCCGCACGCGTTCGAGGTCGAGGGAGGCGGGCTCGAAAGGAGCACGCCCCAGATGCAGCCCGGCGCCACCGTCACGCTGAGGCTCGACCTGCGCGCCGGCAGCTACGAAACCTACTGCCCGGTGGGCAAGGACTCGCACAAGATGCTGGGGATGTTGAATCACCTCATGGTTGGCGACGCCAAGCGTGCCTCGGCCAAGGGCGACCAGCGCAAGGAGCACGAGGAACACGAGAAGGGAGAGGCGTACGAGGCCGGACACGAGATGGTCATGGGACACGAAATGGCGATGGAGCACCCGGAACACGACGAGCATGGCGACGGCGCCAAGTCGATGAGGGTCGCCGGCGGTGACCCGGTGATCCAGATCCTCCCCGGCCCCTTTCCATTCGCCGACAGCGCAGCTGCGGTCATCCGCAACCGTCCGCCGGAACAGCAGGCGGACCTGAACCACAAGGCGCAGATGGGTCCCTACTCGAACAACGTGGCGACGATCTCCGGCGACATCTCGCTGGTCGCCATCGATCGGGGCGCCACCGGCGACTCGGTCTCCGGCGTGGCCCAGTTCACGACTCAGGACGGCGCCCGCTGGAAGCTGGTGATGGATCGCGTGCAGACCAAGGACATTCCTTTCAACCCTCGTTTCGGCGGCGTGATCATGGGCCTGTTCTATCACGGCGCCTCGGGCGTCCACACTCCGCTCGTGCCAACCATCCAGAGCTCGCTCGCGCTGTGGGCCTACGCCCACTTGTACAAGAACGACCATCTCGTCACCGACGACGCGATGGTGCACGTCATGCTGCTGTCGCGCACGCGCCGAACGAGCGACTGGGCACTCGATTGCTGGGATTGCTCCAACCGGCCCATCGAAGAGCTCCAATTGCAGGTGACCGCCGCGCCGGGCACGCCCCCCTTCGATGCGCCGGGCGGCTTTCTGTTCGTGAACTGGGAGAAGTCTAGTGGCCAGCGCCTGTCGCTCTAGGCGCAGGGCGCTCGACACGCCCGATCAGCGTTTCGGCCGCGAAGGCGCGGGACGTCCTTCCGGTGACTTCCTGATTCGGCCGCGCGCCTTCGTCGGCTGCAAGCGCTGGTTAGGCCGTCGCCTCGCGGG
>VBOS01000460.1 GCA_005893185.1 Candidatus Eiseniibacteriota bacterium | reverse complement strand
GTCGTATCGTGAAGACGTATAGCGCCCGCCCCGCGGAGGTCGAGCGGCGCTGGCTGGTGGTGAACGCAGATGGCCAGACGCTGGGCCGGCTCGCCACCCAGGTCGCGACCGTTCTCAAGGGCAAGCACAAGCCGATCTTCACGCCCCACATCGACACAGGCGACCACGTGGTCGTGGTCAACGCGTCCAAGATCGTGCTGTCGGGACGGAAGGCGCAGGACAAGAAGTACTTCCACCATACCCTGCATCCGGGCGGCGCGACCTGGACCTCGATCGTGGTGCTGATGGAGAAGCACCCCGAGCGCGTGGTCCAACGGGCGGTACGCGGGATGATTCCGCGCACCAAGCTGGGGCGGGCGATGATGCGCAAGCTCAAGGTGTACGCGGGCGGTGAGCATCCGCACACCGCGCAGCAACCGGAGAGCTGGGCGCCTGTGACGAGGGCACGATGACGATCGCGACGACGAATCCCACGAGAACCGGCCGCCGCAAGGAGGCGGTCGCCCGCGTGCGGCTCGCTCCCGGCACGGGCAAGCTCACGGTGAACGGACGCACGCCGCTCGAGTACCTGAAGCGCGAGACCCTGGTGACTTCGGCGCTGCGGCCGCTCACCGTCACGAACTCGATGGGCAAGTACAATCTCGACGCGGTCGTTCACGGCGGGGGCCTGAGCGGTCAAGCCGGGGCGCTGCGCCTCGCGATCGGCCGCGCGCTGGTGCGCGGTGACGAATCGCTGCGCGCTGTGCTGGGTCGCGAGGGGCTGCTCACGCGCGACCCGCGGATGAAGGAACGCAAGAAGTACGGACGCCCGGGAGCGCGCAAGCGCTTCCAGTTCAGCAAGCGGTAAGCACGGCAGGATCACGCACGCCCGGTCTTGGCGCCGGGGTCTCCGGCAACGGAGTGGGGCGCCAACCGAACGGATCGGGCGGAGGAACGAACCCCGAGAGAGGAGCGCGGTGGCCGAAATCACGATGAAGGACCTGCTCGAAGCGGGAGTTCACTTCGGGCATCAGACCCGGCGCTGGAATCCACAGATGAAGAAATTCATCTTCATGGAGCGCAACGGGATCTACATCATCGACCTCCAGCGCACGCTCAAGTGCGTGGAGGAGGCGCGGAGCGCGGTCGAGCGCGTGGTGCGCGCCGGCGGTCACGTGCTGTTCGTGGGAACGAAGAAGCAGGCCAAGCCCATCGTGGTGGAGGAGGCCGCGCGCTGCGGCCAGTTCTACGTCACCGAGCGCTGGCTGGGCGGGATGCTCACCAACTTCAAGACCATCCGCACCAGCATCAAGCGCCTGCACGACCTCGACCGCATGGCCACGGACGGGACCTTCGAGAAACTGTCCAAGAAGGAGGTTTCGCGGCTCACGCGCGAGCGCGAGCGGCTGCAGTTCGTGTTCGCCGGGATCAAGGAGATGCCCGGACCGCCCTCGCTGGTGTTCGTGGTGGACACCAAGAAGGAGGAGATCGCGGTGGCCGAGGCCGCGCGCCTCGGGATCCCGATCGTGGGGGTCGTGGACACCAATTGCGACCCGAGGCCTGTGATGTTCCCGGTACCGGGCAACGACGATGCGATCCGCTCGATCCGCCTGTTCACGGCGATGATCGCCGACACCGTGCTCGAGTCGAAGGCCTACGCCCTGGAGGGCGGCGACGAGCAGACGGTCTCGTACGGCGGTGAGGAGAGCGAGGCCGAGGCCGTGGCCGTGGCCCAGCCGACCCACTCCGGCACCGCTTGATCCACACACGCACTTCGCCCGCCCGGGATCGAGTGTCGCGGGCGGGCGTTCCCGCACGGGGGTAAGAGTTGATGGCGGTCACGGCGGATCAGGTGAAGGAGCTCCGGGAGCGCACTGGAGCGGGCATGATGGAGTGCAAGAAGGCGCTCCAGGAGTCGCAGGGCGACTTCGAGAAGGCAGTCGATGCGCTGCGCAAGAGCGGGATCGCGCGTGCCGATTCGCGCGCGGGGCGCACGGCCAGCGAGGGCGTGGTCGAGGCCTACATCCACCCCGGCAACCGCGTGGGAGTGCTGATCGAGGTGAACTGCGAGACCGATTTCGTCGCGCGCACCGACGAGTTCCGCGAGCTGGTGCGCAACCTCGCGATGCAGGTTGCGGCGGCGGGGGCCGAGGTCGTGCGCCGCGAGGACGTGCCGGCCGACCGGATCGAGCGCGAGCGCGAGATCCTGAAGGCGCAAACCGCCGGGCAGGGCAAGCCCCCCCAGATCGTCGAGAAGATCGTGACCGGCAAGCTCGAGAAGTTCTTCTCCGAGATCTGCCTGCTCGAGCAGCCCTACATTCGCGACGACAAGACGACGGTCGGCGACTTGGTGCGCCACGCCTCGTCGAAGACCGGCGAGAACATCCAGGTCCGGCGCTTCGCCCGCTTCCGGCTCGGCCAGGAGTAGGCCCTTGGGCGCGCGCTTCCAGCGCATCCTCCTCAAACTCAGCGGCGAGATTCTCGCGGGCGAGGCCCGCCACGGCATCGACGAGAGCGTGATGGGCGCGCTCGCCGACGAGATCCGCGAGGTGCACGACCTCGGCATCCAGGTCGGGATCGTGACCGGCGGGGGGAACATCTTCCGCGGGCTCGCCGCCAGCACGCGCGGCATGGACCGGGTCGGCGCCGACTACATGGGCATGCTCGCGACGGTCATCAACGGCCTGGCGCTCCAGCACGCGCTCGAGAAGCGAGAGGTCCACACCCGCGTGATGTCCGCGATCGAGATGGCGCGCGTGTGCGAACCCTACATCCGGCGGCGCGCTGTGCGCCACCTCGAGAAGGGCCGGGTCGTGATCATGGCGGCCGGCACCGGGAATCCCTACTTCACGACCGACACCGCGGCCGCGCTGCGCGCCATCGAGATCGGCGCCGACGCCATTCTCAAGGCCACCAAGGTGGACGGCGTGTACAGCGCCGATCCGGTCCGCGACGCATCCGCCACCTTCTTTCCCCGCATCACCTACCTCGATATCCTCACGAAGGGCCTCAAGGTCATGGACTCGACCGCGATCACGCTGTGCATGGACAACCGGCTGCCGCTCGTCGTCTTCAACGTCGGGGAGCGCGGGAACCTCTTGCGCGTCGTGAAGGGGGAAGAAGTGGGCACGCTGGTGGGGGAGACGTCATGAACCCGATCCTCGCGAACTCCGAGGAGCGCATGAAGAAGGTGCTCGAGGCCACGCGCCGCGAGCTGGCGGGTATTCGCGGCGGCAAGGCGACGCCTGCGCTGCTCGACACGGTTCGAGTCGAAGCCTACGGGCAGGCGATGGCGCTGAACCAGGTGGGCTCCGTGACCGCGCCCGAACCGCGGCTGCTGGTCGTTCAGCCCTGGGACAAGTCGTTGATCAAGGCGATCTCGCGCGCGCTCCAGCAGTCGGAGCTGGGATTGAACCCCACCGACGACGGCGTGGTGGTGCGGGTGCCGGTCCCGGCGCTGAGCGAGGAGCGGCGGCGCGACCTGGTCAAGGTGATCTCGAAGCTCGCCGAGGAAGGCCGGGTCCACATCCGGCAGATCCGTCACGACGTGAACAAGGACCTCAAGCATCAGCAGACGGAGGGCAAGCTGTCGGAGGACGACGGGCACAAGCTCACCGCCGAGATCCAGAAGCTCACCGACCGCTACATCGGCATGGTGGACGAAGTGCTGCGGAAGAAGACGGCCGAGGTCATGGAGGTCTGATTTCCGCATTCGGGGCCTGCCCGGTCCAAGGTCGTGAAATCTCGCGGGCGCCCCCATGGAGGATGATTGCCCGTCCGCCAACCCACCGCTGAAGAGCTGTTGAGCCGCGGCAACCTGCCGCGCCACATCGCGATCATCATGGACGGGAACGGGCGGTGGGCGCGGGCGCGCGGCGTGCCGCGCATGTTCGGGCACCGCGCCGGGCGTGAATCGGTGCGCGAGTCCGTGAAGGGCTGCGTCGCGCTCGGGGTCGAGGTCCTCACCCTCTACACGTTTTCGATCGAGAACTGGAAGCGTCCCAAGCGCGAGGTGGATGCGCTCATGGGCATCCTCCAGAAGACGCTGCGCGCGGAGCGCGAGGAGCTCAAGGCCAACAACGTGCGGCTGGCTGTCATCGGGCGCACCCACGACCTGCCGGCGGCTGTGCGCAAGGCGATCACCGAGACCCAGAACTACCTCGCCGGCTCCTCCGGCCTGCTGCTCAACCTCGCGCTCTCCTACAGCGGTCGGGCGGAGATGGTCGAAGCTGTGCGCGCCATCCTGCGCGAGGAGCCGCGCATCGATCCCGCGGTCGTCGACGAGGCCTTCCTCGCGAACTTCCTCTACACCGCGGGGCTCCCGGATCCCGATCTCCTGATCCGCACGAGCGGCGAGCTCCGGATCTCGAACTTCATGCTGTGGCAGCTCGCCTACGCCGAGCTGTGGATCACCGACACGCTGTGGCCGGATTTTCGGCGGCGCCATCTCTACCAGGCGGTGGCGGACTACCAGCGCCGCGAACGGCGATTCGGACGGGTGGATTGAGCGCGGCGCGGGAAGCCACGAGCGTGCGGCCGGCCGAGCAGGCCCCCGGAGCCGAACCCGCGGCCGGAGCGCCCAAGCCGCCGGGCTGGTCGCTGCGCTGGCGAGTTGCGAGCGGCCTGGTCTTCGTGCCGCTCCTCATCCTGCTGGCGCGCGCAGGCGGCCTCGCTTTCGCGGGGTTCGTGGCGCTCCAGGTCACGCTCGGGCTCACCGAGTTCTATCGCATGATGCGCGGCAAGGGGCTCGAGCCGCACATGCGTCTCGGAATCCTGGCGGGCCTCGGCGTCCTGTGGACGGCCCTGCACCCGCACGGCAGCCAGGGCGGACTCCTGGCCACGGCGCTCCTCCTGCTGGTGCTCGGCCTGTCGCTGCGGCGCGCCCCGCGGCCGCGGCAGGTCGAGAGCATGGCGGTCACGCTCTTCGGCGTGCTCTATGTCGGCTGGCTCTCCGCTCATCTCGTCCTGCTGCGCGAGCTGCCCTGGCGGGCGGGGTACGAGTACTCCGCTGGCGCATCGTACGTGCTGCTCGCATTCTTCGTGACGTGGAGCTGCGACACCGGCGCCTATGCGGTCGGGCGCACGTTCGGCCGGAGACGACCGTGGGCGCTCATCTCGCCGCGCAAGTCGCTGGAGGGCTCGATCGGCGGGCTGTTCGCATCGGTGGCGGGCGCGTTCGTGGCCCGCGCCTGGTTCGCGCCCTATCTCGCGCCCTGGGATCCGCTGGCGCTCGGGCTGCTGGTCGGCGTCTTCGCGCAGGTCGGGGATCTGGTGGAGTCGCTCCCGCTGGCGCATCGTACGTGCTGCTCGCATTCTTCGTGACGTGGAGCTGCGACACCGGCGCCTATGCGGTCGGGCGCACGTTCGGCCGGAGACGACCGTGGGCGCTCATCTCGCCGCGCAAGTCGCTGGAGGGCTCGATCGGGCGCCAGGCGCTGGAGGTCGCATCCCGCGAGCGCGACCGCATGCGGGTCACGGCGCTCGCGGCCGGCCACGCGCTCGATGCGCTGTGCCGGCAGGCGCTGGTTTTCCGCCCCCAAGCGCTGGCGCTCGAGCAGCCAGATGATCCGGCGGCCGCCCGCGCCGCGCTGGAAAGCGCGAGCCCTGGCGCTTCGGTGTGGCTCGGCCCCGGCTCGGCCGCGCGAGTCGCCGCCGAGTGCGACGCCGACGTAGTTGTGAACGGCATCGTCGGCGCGCGGGGACTAGCTGCATCGCTCGCAACTCTCGACGCCGGGCGGCGGCTCGCGCTCGCGAACAAGGAGACCCTGGTCGTGGGCGGGCCGCTCGTGCAGGCGGCGCTCGCGCGCGCGCGCGGGGCCGATTTGATCCCGGTCGACAGCGAGCACAGCGCAGCTTTTCAGTGCCTCGCGGGGCGTCCGCCGGCCGAGATCGCGCGGCTCACGATCACAGCATCGGGCGGCGCGCTGCGCGATCATGCCGACTGGCGCCGCGCCACGCGCGAGGAAGTGCTCGCCCACCCGGTGTGGGCGATGGGGCGGCGCATCACCGTGGACTCGGCGCTGCTCTTCAACAAGGGGCTCGAGCTGATCGAGGCGCGCTGGCTCTTCGACCTGGATTGGGGGAGGCTCAGCGCCGTGCTTCACCGCCAGGCGCTTGTGCACGCGATCGTGACGTTCCGCGACGGCTCGAGCGTTCTTCAGGCCGCGCGGCCCGACATGCGGCTGCCGATCCAGCTCGCGATCTCGTGGCCCGACCGCTGGGCCGAAGCGGTCCCGGCGCTCGATCCGGAAGCGCTCGGCGGCTTGGAATTCGCGCCCATCGCGGCAGGGCGCTTCCCGGCCTTCGATCTGGCGCGGGCCGCCGGCGAAGCGGGCGGTACGGCCCCGTGCGTGCTCAACGCAGCCGACGAGGTGGCTGTTCAGGCGTTCCTCGAAGGTGAGATCTCGCTCGGCGAGGTCCCGGACCGGGTTGCGGAGGTGCTCGAGCGCCATCAGCCGGCGCCCGTGGAATCCCTCGCCCAGCTGGAGGCGGTCGACGCGAACGCGCGAGCCGCTGCGCGGGCGGCAGTTGTGTCGCGATGAAGCGCGATCCCGGCGACGGCAACGGGCGGGGCGATGGCGAGCGCGTCGCAGCGGGGCGGGAGCGCGCGATCAAGCTCGTGCGGGTCGCTCCGCCCGCCGCGGAGCGGCTGCATCCATGGGTGGAGCGCATGAGGGGCGTGCGGGCCGTGGTGTGGGGCGACTTCGTGCTCGACGAGTATTGGCGCTGCCTCACCCGCCGCGTCTCGCGCGAAGCACCTGTGCTGGTGCTGGATTGGCAGTCGCGGAGCGCGCAGGGCGGAGGCGCGGCCAACGCTGCGCTCAACCTCGCCTCCCTCGGGGCGCGCGTGAGCGTTGTGGGCTGGATTGGCGCAGATGAGGCCGGCGCCGAGCTGCGGCGCCTGCTCGAGCGCTCCGGCGTGGACACAGCGGGGCTGCTCGAGCACGCGCGCGCCTCGACCGTGGTCAAGATTCGGATCGTCGCGGGCAGCGTCCACAC
>VBOS01000459.1 GCA_005893185.1 Candidatus Eiseniibacteriota bacterium | reverse complement strand
GCAGGAACAAGGAGTAGGGCAGGAGCCCGCTCCGGGCCACCCGGGGAGTACTTGTAGCTGTCATGAAAGCGCCTCGTGGGTCGGGGAAGACCGCTTCATGTGTCCACTACCTTGACCCGGGTCGCTTGAGGGCGACTTGAGTCGTCGCGGCAATTTCCTGTGCCGCATCGAGTTGTGCGTTTGGCGCAGGCTTGGTCTCGGGCCAGCCGTGCGCTCCCTTGCCGGCCAGCAGACGGCGGACGCCTTCCTCGGTCTCGGGAAGGGGCTCGACGCCGAGCTGGGTGCGAAGCAGCCCCTTGAGCTTGTCGTACTCGGCGAGCGCCGCGCGCCGCTGCCCGAGGCGCGTGAGGCACTCGATGACCGCGAGGCGCGTGGCCTCCCGATATTCGTCCAGCTCGGCGGCGCGGCGGAAGCAATCCAGCGCCGGCTCGAACTCGGCTTGGCGCGCACACATTCCGCCGAGCTCGAGCAGGAGCTTTTCCAGGCGGTCGCGGTAGCGTCCCTGCAGAGCAACGGCCCACTCACCGTACAATCCTTCCAGCAGCGGAGCCCCCGCCAGGCTCGCTGCGCGCTCCAGGGCCGCGCGCCGCTCCGGCGACTTCGTCGCCCGCGCCTCCTCGAGCGCCCGTTCGAAGTCCCACACGTCGCAGCTCAGCGGATAGGCGGGGTTGAGCCGGTAGAACTCGACCTCGCGCAGGATCGGAGGCTCGGAGCCCGCCGGCAGCACGCTGCGGATGTAGGACAGCGTGGGGTGGAAGTTGCGGCGTCCCGCCGCCGCCTGGCGGCCGGGCCAGAAATGGTCGATGAGCTCCTCCCGGCTCGCGCCGCGCGAGTGGAACGAGAGATAGACGAGCATCTGGAAGGCGCGCTGCGTGCGCCAAGCTGAGGCCGCCAGTGGCGCACCGCCGACGAGCAGCGCAGGCGGGCCGAAGAGCGTCAGGCGCAGCGCCTGGCCGCCGGCCTCGCCCGGACGCTCTGCCCCGCGGTCGAGCCGCGCCAGGATGTGGCGTAGCGCCGTCCGGATCGCGGGCTGGAGCGCCCGGCGCGTGTGGGCTAGCCGAGCGAGGTCGGCCTTCGCGCGCCGCCCCCCGACCTCGCCCAGCACAGCGATCGCAGCCTCGCCCACCGCCGTCGGCGCGCGCTCGAGCATAGCGATCAACTCCGCCTCGATCGCGCCTCCGGCCTCGACCAGCGCGGTTGCCGTGACGTTCACATCGATCCCGCCCGCCAGCGCGTGCAGGAGCGGGGCTGGTTCCTCGCGGGCCTGGACGCGCAGGAAGTGGAGGTAGCCGCGCTCCCGCACCAGCCGTAGCGCCAGTTCCAGATGCCCCTCGGCCTCCCCGGTCTCGCCCTGCGCGAGGAGGGCCTCGGCGAGCCAGTAGTGGACACGCATGCGCTGGTAGTCGTCCTCGCCTGCGTCGGCGCGCGCCGCGAGCGGGATCAGGGCCTCGTGCGCCACGCGCACCCGGCCGGCGCGCAGCTCGCACCAGGCGAGCGTGGCCTGGAACTCCGGGAGCCGGGGCGCGTCCGGGCGCTCGCGCATTCGTTCGATCGCCTGGGTGAGGAACTCCACCGCGCGGCGGTACTCGCCGCGGGCGCGGAAGATGCGTCCGCGGAGCGCCAGGAGGTCGGCGGCGATCACCTCCATGCGCAGCTCGCCGTTCAGCTCTTCGGCGCGCTTCACAGCTGCGAGCGCGCCGTCGAGGTCGCCGCTCTGCACCAGCACTTGCGCCAGGGTCTGCTGGTTGATGCACTCCTGGGGGCGATTCGAGAAGCGCTGAGCTGCGACCAGACCCTCCTCTGCCGCGGTCCTGGCCTCGGCCAGATCTCCCAGCTCGGCGAGCAGGAAGGCCATGTTCGAGAGATAGAGCGCGGCGCGCGGCGAATCGGCGCCGCGCACCTGGGCGAGCGCCACGCGGAATTCCGCGATCGCCTCGCGGTTGTGTCCCTGGGCCGCGTAGGCCAGGGCCAGGTTGTGGATCGTGGGCAGCACGAGGTCGGGCTGGGAAACGCCAGCCAGCAACGAGCGCACCTGGCCCAGCACCTGCACAGCTGCGTGGTACTGGCCCAGGTAGTAGTGGGCGCCGGCCTTCATCTCCATCAGACGTGCGCGGATCTCGAGGTCCAAATCATGGGCCAGGGCCAGCCCGCGCTCGGCCATGCCCAGCACCTGCTCGTGCCGCCCGCGCAGGTTGAGGACCTTGCCGAGCCCCAGCAGCGCGCGGCATTCGATCTCGCGCAGGTTCACGCCCGGACGGCGCGCCGCAACTCCGGGCACGGCCCGGCAACGCTCCAGCACATGCTCGAAGAGCTTCTCGGCCTCGTCCCAGGCTCCCAGGGCCTGCTGCGTGTCCGCCTGCATCACCGCGAGTGTCACGTCCTCGCGCATGAGCGCTTCCGGCAATTCGCCCAGGAATCGCTGGAGCGCGGCGGCCCGCCCGTGGCGCAACAGCGACGGTGCCAGGTCGCGCAGGATGCGCGCGGCTTCCTCGCCGTGCCCCGCGCTCAGGTAGTGGCGCAACGCGCGCTCGGCCTCGCCGCGCCCAGCTAGCGCATCGGCGGTCTCCGCCTCGAGCGCGCGCCATGCATCCGCGCCCAGCCGCGTCTCGAGCTCCTGGCGCACGAAGCGCCGCACCAGCTCGTGGCATTCGTAGGTCACGTGCTCGCCCGCCCCGAACGTGCGTAGCAGTCCGCGCCGGGCCAGGGCCTCGAGCGCAGCATGCGGGTGACTTTGGCCCGCGAGGCGGGTCGCGAGGCCGGCGTCGAACCGGGACAGGGCGGACGTGCGCTCGATCAGCCGGCGCGATGGCTCGTCGAGGCGCGCGTAGACCTCGGCGGAGAGGTAATCGTGGAGCTCGAGGTTGGAGGTGCGGAAGCTCTGCAGGACTTCCTCGAGCGCGCCGGATTCCGACCGGCGCAGCGACTCGTGCACGAGGTGCACAGCGGTCGGCCAACCCAGGGTCGCCTCCTCCAGGGACTGCAGCTCGTCCTCTCCCAGCGGGCGGCGGTAGACCTCGTCGAACAGGCGCGCGAGTTCTTCGCGCGTGAGCCGCAAATGTCCCGAGTGCAGCTCGAAGACGTCGCCGCGCGCACGCATGCGCTCGAGTCCGAGCGGCGGGAGGGTTCGCGAGGCGAGGAGCACGCGCACCGTGTCCGGCAGCAGGCGGAGCAGCACTTCCATGAATGCGTTGACCGCCGGCTGGCCGGCCACCTCCTGGTAGTCGTCCAGCACGAGCAGCACTCGGGGGCCGCGCAGGGAGGCGAGCTCGTTCGCGAGGGTCCCGGCGAGCATCTCGGCCGAGCGGGCGCGGGGTTTCACGTCCTCGAGCGCGCGGTCGAATGCGCGTCCGAATCGTGGAGTCTCGCGGCGAAATCCTTCCAACAGGTAGCGGCCGAACATGACGAGGTCGGCATCCGAGGGCATGAGCGAATACCACACAACGGGCCGATGGACGCCGAGCACGAACTGGGCGAGCAGGGTGGTCTTGCCATAGCCGGCGTCCGCGACGACCATGGTGAGCGGGCGCTCGCCGTGCTCGCCGAGCGCGTGCAGGAGACGCGAGCGCTCCAGAACCTGCGCCGGTGGATTGGGCCGCAGGAGCTTGGCCCGCAACAGGGGATGCGGGGAATCCGGGCGCGACCGCGCTGCACGCGCTGGCCGGCCCCGGCGACGATGGGGGCGCTCTGCTGCCACCTTTCGGGCTCCTCCACTTCGATTCCGGTTCGGGCCGCCCTGCCGTGAATTCCTGGCTCCATCCTAAGGATATCAAAGCTCGGACCGCGCGGGCAGAGGATTGGACACAGGCGTCTCGTCGAACGCAGTACCGCCGCACCGAAGGGGCGAGGGTCACGCCTCGGCCGCGCGAGCGCCTGCGGGCGGAACGTGCGGCGGTCCCGCCTCGAGCGTCGCGCGGAGTGCGTGCGGAGTGCCCCGTCGCCCGTGGGAGGTTCGATGAAAGCGGCCCGGATCTCGATCGCGTTCCTGCTCGCGGCGCTCGCCGCCGCCCCGGCGTGCGCGAACTTCAGCGGCGGATCGAAGAGCGACGAGGAGAAGCCCGCGACGCCGGGAATCAGCAGCTTCTCGATGACGCCCCGGGAGGAGGCCGAGCACCTCTACGCCGACGGACGCGACGAGGCCCTGAAGGCGAAGAAGGACCTCGAGGCCGGCAAGACCAAGAACGCGGAGAAGAAGTTCAGGAAGGCGCTCGACCGCGGAGAGCGCGCGGTCGCCATCGACCCCCAGTACCACGAGGCGTGGAACCTGATCGGCTACTCGTCGCGACACCTCAAGAACTACGATCACGCGCTCGTCGCCTACGACAAGTGCCTCTCGATCAAGCCCGACTACACGCTGGCGCGCGAGTATCTGGGGGAGGCCTATCTCGAGATGGGCAACCTCGCCAAGGCGCGCGAGCAACTCGCGTGGCTCCAGACCCATGCCGCGTCGTCCCAGGACGCGAAGGACCTGGGAAAGGCGGTCGCCGACTACGAGGGGGCGCACGGCCTGGCGGCCGACTCGACGGCAGCGCCTCGCGACACGAGCCGCTCGGCCCCGGCCGACACGAGCCGGAAAGGCTGGTAGCGGGCCCCAGAGCACGGCGGGAGCCGCGGGCTGGCGGCGCCTTCAGGGCTTCTTTTCCGCGGCCGGCATGCCGCCTGCCTTGTCCGCTTCCACTCGCACCGCCTCGATGCCGATCGTGATCGCAACGTCGTCGCCCAGCATCGTCCCGCCCTGATCGAGAGTCTTGTTCCAGACGATGTTGAAATCCTTGCGATCGATCGTGCTGGTCGCTTCGAAGCCGGCGCGGTAGCCGGCGTTGTATCCGCCCTCGACGTTCACCGGTCCTGCTCCCAGGAAGGTCCCCTGGAGCGTTACCGGTCGGGTGACGCCGCGCATCGTCAGGTTGCCCTGAGCGTCGGGAAACTGTCCACCGCGAAGAAGTTCGAACTACGGAGATCCTTGTCGCGGCGCTCGTTGTTCGTGAAGATGCTCGCGGCCTGAATGGTGACCTGGACCGAGGAGTTCGCCAGGTCCTTCTCGTCGAGCTGGATCGTGCCGGCGAAGTCGTTGAAGCGCCCGGGTACGCGCGAGAAGAAGTGGCGGATCGTGAAGCTCACCTGCGAGTGGGCCGGGTCGATCCGGAACGGCACAGGGGCGGCGAGCAGAGGCGTCGCGAGGACGATCGACGCCAGGCCTAGCGTCGGGATTGCGGTTCGTCGTCTCATGGGTCTTCTCCTTGGGTCTGGGGTCCGGTGCTTCCAGGCGTGTATCGCTTGGACGCTGCGGGCGAGCGTTCGTCGTCTCCGCACGCGCAGTTTTTGCCCGGCCTTGACGTGGAACGCCCGTCGCCCCGGATTTCGGCCCCCGCTTGGCGCCCGGCGCCCGCGCGTTTAGCATCGCGCAATCGTGTCCGCGTTCGAGCAGGCCTCGCCCGAAATCCGGGAGCTTCTCGACAAGCGCATCAGCCAGCTCGGGCTCAAGCTGGAGGGATCGCCGGTCGAGCGGTTCGTGCTCCAGCTCCACCGCGAGCTGGAGCGGAAGGGACTCAAACGCTGGAAGCCGGTGTGCTACCTCTCCGACGAGTGGGGCTGCCCGGACGGACATCCGGTGATCGGCATCCCCTTCTACCTCGCGGATCCCAAGCTCGCGCGACTCGAGCGCGAGATGAACGACCTCGAGGACGATCGCGAGATCATGATGTACATGCGGCACGAGGCCGGCCACGCGTTCAACTACGCCTACCGCCTGTTCGCGACGCCGGAGTGGCGCCGGTTGTTCGGCCCCTTCAACCGCCGCTACCGCGACCACTACCGGCCGGTGCCGTTCAGCCGCAAGCACGTCCGGCACATCGCCGGCTGGTACGCGCAGAAGCACCCCGACGAGGACTTCGCCGAGACCTTCGCGGTGTGGCTCACGCCGCGCTCCGGGTGGCGCCGCAAGTACCGGTCTTGGCCTGCCTTCCGTAAATTGCGCTATGTTGATCTCGCGGCGCGCCGTGTCCGCGAGCAGGACCCGGTGCTTTCCACCGGGGACTTCGACCGCACGGTGGACGACATCAAGCTCACGGTGGAGCAGTTCTACCGCCGGCTGTCGCGCCGGAACGGGGCGGCGGTGAACGTCCCGCTGGAAGCGGATCTGACGGACCTCTTCCTGGCCCGCGGACGCCGGCGCAAGGGCGTCCGCCCGGCATGGGAGATGGTCGAGGAGAATCGCCTGCCGCTCACGGACAAGATCACGTACTGGACGGGGGTGAAGCGTCGCGCGCGAATCGGCGACGCTGGTCGAGCTGACCGCGTACGGGACGACGCTGGCGATGAACTACCTGACCCGGGGACGGTTCGTGCAGAGCTGATGTCTTGTTTCGCCCGGGCCAGGGATCGCACCGGACTCTTTCGCGAGGAACGCGATGGCAAAGCTTCGAATCGGCGTGCTGTACGACTTCTGGTGGGAGGACGCGGAGAAGCACGCCGACGACGCTCGCCCGCCGCGGAAGAACGCCGACGAGGACGTGCAGGAGGTGTACGAGGCGCTGAAGCGGGCCGGCCACAACCCCGTCTACCTTCGCCTCGACGGCACGCCCCAGAGCCTGATCGAGCTGGCGACCTCAGAGAGCGACCTGATCTTCAACCTGGTGGAGTCGTTCGGGGGCGACGACCGCCGCGACATCAACGTTGCCGCCTACCTCGAGCTGCTCGGCCGCAAGTTCACCGGCGCCGGGGCATCGGGCCTCTACCTCGCCCAGGACAAGGCGCTCGCGAAGAAGATCTTCGCATTTCACGGCATCCACACGCCCTACTTCGCGACGGTGTACCGCGGGCGCACCGATCACTCGCACGACATCCAGTTCCCGGTGATCGTGAAGCCGGCGCGCGAGGACCGCTCGATCGGCATCCAGTTCGGCGCGGTATGCGGCGCGATCAAGGAGCTGATGGAGCGCATCGACTACATCCACACCGAGTTCGACACCCCGGCCCTGATCGAGGAGTACATCGAAGGCCGCGAGCTCTACGTCTCCGTGCTCGGCAACGACAAGCCCGAGGCGCTGCCGATCGTGGAGCTCGACCTCTCCAAGCTGCCGGCAGGCACGCCGAAGATCGCGGGCACCGAGGTCAAGTGGGAGGAGGACACAGATGCCTACAAGAAGACCAAGCCGATCCTGCCGCAGGATCTCGGCGAGGAGCTCGAGGCGCGGCTCAAGTCGGTCGCTGTGCAGGCCTTCCAGACGCTCCAGCTCCGCGACTACGGCCGCATCGATTTCCGGCTCGCATTGGACGGAACGCTTCACGTGCTCGAGGTGAACCCGAATCCCTACCTGCTGCCGAGCGCGGAGTTCTGCATGGCGGCGCGGCAGGCCGGCCGCTCCTTCCCGCAGCTCATCGACCGCATCGTGGAAGTGGCGATGGCGCGCTACGCGAACGGCGGCTCGTAGGCAGGAAGAAGCGCCGGCCCCTAGCGCAGCACGCTCACCTCGCGCGCGATCGTCATCGCGCCCGACCGCAGGATGACGACGTAGATCCCGGAGCGGGCGCGCTCGCCGTTGTCCGCGACGCCGCGCCACCGGAAGGGATGCTCGCCCACCGCCAGCGGGCCGTCGTGAAGCAGCGCCACCCGCACTCCCAGCAGGTCGAGCACCTCGATGCGGACCTTCTGCTCGCGCGCCAGGCCGATGCCGAAGCTCACGGCGCCGTGGCTCGGATTGGGGTGCGGGGGCTGCGTGAAGGCCAGGCGCGACGGCAGTCGCTCGCCCGGCACCCCGGCGCTCGATGTGACGATGATCACGCCCCGCATGCCGGGCTCGTGGAAGAAGCAGAAGTAGTTCACCGTGTCCGGAGCGGTGAAGGTCGAATCGAACTGCGCGTGCTTCTCGTCCAGAAGGTAGTCGAAGCCCGCTCCCGCATCGGGATC
>VBOS01000458.1 GCA_005893185.1 Candidatus Eiseniibacteriota bacterium | reverse complement strand
GCACACCCTTCGAACCTGAACTGGTTAGAACCAGCGTAGGGAAACGGCGAAGACAAACGAGCTCTCCGGTTGCCTTCAAGCCGTCCCTTCGCGGGCGGCTTTTTCGTTTTCGAGCGTCATCGCGCACGGCTCGCGCCGCGCGACTCGCTCGGGACCGCGATGCCGCCCCGCACGGGAGGGCGCACATGTTCAGCTCGAGCCCGTTCGACTGGGGGCTGATCCTCCTCTACTTCGGCTTCCTGGCCGCGGTCTGGTTGCGGCTGCTGGGCCGGAGCTCAACTGCGGTCGAGTATCTGGTCGCCGGCCGGCGCGTGACGCTGCCGGCGTTCGTGGCCACCCTGGTCGCAACGTGGTACGGCGGGATCCTGGGCGTCGGCGAGTACTCGTACCGCTACGGCATCTCGAACTGGCTGGTGTTCGGCGTCCCCTACTACGTGGGGGCGCTGCTGTTCGCGATCTTCTATGCGCGCCGCGCGCGCGAGGCGGCGCTCTACACCATCCCCGACCTCCTCGAGCGCCACTACGGTCGCGCGCCTGCGCTCATGGGCGCATTCACGGTCTTCATCGGCTACGCGCCCGCGGCCTACGTGCTCATGTTCGGCACGTTGCTCGCAGCCATGTTCCACCTGCCGCTCGTCCCGTGCGTGGCGGCCGCCGCGCTGTTCTCGGTCTTCTACATCCACAACGGAGGCCTGCGCACGGTGGTCTTCACGGACCAGGTGCAGTTCGTCCTGATGTACGCGGGCTTCATCGTGATGCTCGCGTTCCTGGTCGCGCGTCACGGCGGGCTCGGATACCTCGAGAGCCACCTCCCCGCCTCGCACTTCATGTGGCACGGCGGCAACCCGCCGGCGGCGGTGTTCGTCTGGTACTTCATCGCGCTCTCGACGCTCGTGGATCCAGGCTTCTGGCAGCGCGCCTTCGCGGCGCGCGATCCGGGCATCGCGCGGAGCGGTGTTCTGCTCTCGATCGCATGCTGGATCGTGTTCGACTTCCTCACCACCTTCACCGGCATGTACGCGCGCGCCGTGCTGCCGCACCTCGCCTCCCCGGTCTTCTCGTTCCCCGAGCTGGCGCGCGTGACGCTCCCGCCGGGCGCGCTGGGGCTCTTCTACCTCGCGATGATCGCGACGGTGATGAGCACGATCGATTCCTACGGCTTCATCGCCGCCGCCACCATCGGCCGCGACGTGATCTGGCGGTTGCGCCGCGATCCGGACGAGGCCCGCATCCCCGCCTACACCCGCTTGGGCCTGTGGGTCGCCGCCGCATTCGCAGCTGCGCTCGCCGTGACGAAGCAGAGCGTGATCGACCTGTGGCACGACCTCGGCTCGATCGTGACGCCAACTTTGCTGCTGCCGATCGGCACAGCGCTGCTCGGGCGCGGGCGGCTCGGCGCGCGCTGGACCCTGGCGGCGATGGTCGTGCCCTTCGTGGTCACGCTCGCGTGGGTGATCGCGAAGAGCCTTCCCGCCCGTGGCCACGCGGGCGGCTACCCGTGGTCCGTCGAGCCCATCTATGCAGGCCTCGCCGCTTCGCTCGTGGTGTACGCGGCGGGCTGGCTGCTGGAAAAGGAGGGCATGTCGTGAGAAATCGAAACGCAGTTCCTTCGGCGGCACCCGCCGGGACGCCGCCACCCCCGCTCCTCTCCCGCCCTCGGGTCGTGGCGCTCCTCGTCGCGACGCTCTCGATGGCTGCGCCGCCCGCGCGTGCAGCTGCTCCTTCGCCCGCGGCGGGGGACACGCTGAAGCAGGTCGTGCCCCTCCCCGAGGTCGTGGTCAGCACGACACGCGCCGGCGAGCGGTCGCCGGTCGCACGCTCGACGCTCACGCGCGCCGAGATCCAACGCGTGAACTGGGGCCAGGACACGCCCATGGCGCTCGCGACACTCCCCGGCGCCTACGCATACTCCGACGCGGGGAACGGCATCGGATACTCGTACCTGTCGCTGCGCGGATTCCCGCAGCGGCGGATCAGCGTGCTCATCAACGGCGTGCCGCTCAACGATCCGGAGTCGCACGAGGTCTACTGGATCGATCACCCCGACCTCCTCTCCTCGACCGCAGATGCGCAGGTGCAGCGCGGCGTGGGCGCCGCGCTCTACGGCGCGGCCTCGGTGGGCGGAGCTGTGAGCCTCGAGACCCCGTCCTTCGGCGAGCAGCGCAGCGTGCGCGCGAGCCTCGCCTACGGCGACTATCGCACGCGCCGCTTCATGGTCGAGATGGACTCGGGGCGGCTTCCGGACGGCTGGAACTACTACGGTCGCTACTCGCGGATCGAGACCGACGGCTACCGCGACCAGTCGTGGTCGCGGCTCTGGTCCTACGATCTGGGCGTGCGCAGGATGCTCGGCGATCATTCTCTGCGCC
>VBOS01000067.1 GCA_005893185.1 Candidatus Eiseniibacteriota bacterium | reverse complement strand
TCCCGGGCCCGCACGCGCTCCAGCTCCTCGCGCGAGGGCGGAGCCGGGCGACCACCCAAAGGCCGCAGCGTGGCAGCATCCGCCCGCCCGTCGCCCGGCTCAGCGGCGGGAGCTGGCGATGCATCCGGCCCTCCCGCCCGCGCTCCGGCAGCTTCGGGCGATGATGAGCCGGCGTTCCCCGATGGAACTACGGGGATGGGCGGCTTCTGTGTCGGATGGGATGGACCCGGCACGAGGGCGTTCCTCGAATGACCTGGGGGCGTGGCTCGCCGGGGACGCTCCACCGGCCTGGGGAGTATGGCACGGCGGGTGGCGCTGGCGGAAAATGGCCGGGCAACCGGACTTCTACGCTGCCTTCAGCTCCCCCTCCGGCGGCGCAGCAGCTGCCGGGCTGGCTGTTAACGCCGACGTGGGCGCCGTGCAGCTCGCTGATGCGCCGCACGAGATGGAGCCCGATGCCGAGCCCGCCGGTCCGGCGGTCGAGCCCGCTCACGCCCTGTCCGAACAGCTCGAAGATGCGCACCGTCTCCTCGGGCAGGATGCCGGGGCCCTGGTCCACGACCTCGATGAGCATGAACTTGGGCTCGCGGCGCGTCACGACCTTCACGGTCCCGTGCTCGGGGCTGAAGCGGATTGCGTTGACGAGCAGGTTCACGACCACCTGCCGCATCTTGACCTCGTCGAGCAGGAGCGGCGGCAGCTCGGAATCGAGCGCCTCGACCAGCTCGACGGTGTGCTTGGTCGCGGTCGGCCGCGCGGTCTCAACCGCTGCGCGAACCACCTCGTTCACGGAGAGCGGCACGCGGCGCAGCGTGAGCTTGCCGCTCTCGATGCGCGAGAGGTCGAGAATGTCCTCGATCAGGCCCAGCAGGCGGCCGGCCTCGGCGCGCAGCCGGCGCAGGAACTCGGCGCGCTGGTCCGGCTTCAGCTTCTCGGCGTTGTCCTCGAGCAGCTCGGCGTATGCGATCACCGATGAGAGCGGCGTCTTCAACTCGTGGCTGGCGGTCGAGAGGAACACGTCCTTCATCTGGTTCATCTCGCTGAGCCGGAGGTTTGCCGCCTCCAGAACGCGCGTGCGGCTGGTCAGCCGGTCCACCGTCTCGGCGCGGTCGATCACAGCGCCCACGTGCTCCGCGAACATGCGCAGCATCTCGCGGTGGTGCTCGGTGAACCGCTCGCTGTTGTTGATGCGGTTGACGTTGAGCACGCCCACCACGCGGTCACCGAGCCGCAGCGGCAGCGAGAGCGAGGAGGTGATGTTGCGGTCGGACTTGATGTGGCGGCCGAGCTGGGGATGGGAATCGTTGAGCAGAACGGCTTCCTTGCGCTGCGCCACCCAGCCCGCGATCCCTTCGCCCCCTTCCTCCGCGTTGTAGATCATGATCGAAGCGTGCTGGGCGCGCAGCGTCGAGACCACGCGGCGCACGATGATCTCGAGGATCACGTTGAGCTGGAGCTGGAGGTTGAGCGTGGTGGAGACCTGGAACAGCGCGGAGAGCTCGGAGAGCCGCACGGACGCCTCCTGGCGGCCCCGCTCGTTCAGCTCGAGCGCGTCGCGCGTCTTCATCAGCTCGTGCTGCTTGAGCACGACGTAGAGGCAGAAGATGAGGACGAGACCGGCGAGCCCGACGATCGCGTAGTAGCCTTCCGTCGAGTTGCGGGCGCCCCCCAGCTCCTGGATCAGCCGCACGAGCGGGTAGAAGAGGAGGGTCACGGCCGACGCGAGCGCGAGCACGACGGCGAAGGTGGCGGCGCACAAGAGCCAGCCCCGACGGTTGATGTTGTCCTTCATCAGTTCCGCGCTGACTTCCAAACGAAAGCCCTCCCTGGTTTTCGCGCCCCCTAAGGTGGCCAGCCATTCCGCGCGAGGATTATCGGCCAGCCGTGCGATCCGAATTAGCCCGACCTGCTAGTCTGCCCGCCATGAAACGCGGCCATGTGATCCTGGAGGAGTTCGAGAGCGCGGTCCTCTCCGGCAACCGCCTGGGGGATCCGCACGTCCGCACCGTGCCGGTCTACCTTCCGCCTTCCTACGGCGCGGACCGCGAGCGGCGCTATCCGGTGACGTTCGTGCTCTCGGGTTTCACCGGGCGCGGGCGCGCGCTCCTCAACGACAATCCGTGGTCGCCGGCTCTGCACGAGCGCATGGACGCGCTGATCGCGCGCGGCGCATGCGAGGAGATGATCCTCGTCCTGCCCGACTGCTTCACGCGCTACGGCGGCTCCCAGTACCTCAACTCGAGCGCCACCGGGCGCTACGAGGACCACGTGATCGCAGAGCTGGTCCCGCACGTGGATCGCGCCTACCGCACGCTGCCGGGACGCGAGCACCGTGGCGTGATGGGCAAGTCGTCCGGCGGCTACGGCGCGCTGGCGCTCGCCATGCGCCACCCGGAGGTGTTCGGCGCCGTGGCCTCGCACAGCGGCGACATCTACTTCGAGTACTGCTACCGCGGTGACGTTCCCGGGTTCTGCTCCCAGATCCAGCAGGCCGGGGGGCTCGAGGCCTGGCTTCAGGCGTTCGCGTCCAAGCTCCAGAAGAAGCACGAGGACCTGACGGCGTTGAACATCCTGGCGATGGCCGCGGCCTACTCTCCGAATCCGGACGCCTCGCCGCTCGGGATCGATCTCCCGTGCGATCTCGAGAGCGGAGCGTTCCGCGAGGACGTGTGGCGGCGCTGGCTCGAGCACGATCCGCTCCGCATGATCGAGCGTCACGCCGATGCGTTGCGCGGAGCGCGGCTCGTCTACCTCGATTGCGGGACGCGCGACGAGTTCCACCTCCATCACGGGGCGCGGCTCTTCTCGCGGCGCCTCGCGGCGCTCGGGATCACGCACGAGTTCGAGGAGTTTCCCGACGGGCACATGAACGTGCACTACCGGTACGACGTGAGCCTGCCGCGCATGAGCCGGGCGCTCGCGCCGGTCGCTGGCGTGGCGCGCTGAGCCGGACGCGGGTCGGCACGCAAACTCCTCCGAACACTGCGCTTGGACCCCTCGGCGGCGCCCGCCCTTAGGGTCGGCGGAAGCCCTCCCTAGCCCGCCGAAAAAACACCCCTAAATTCCGAGAAGCCTCCGCCGATAACGCTGCCCAGTGGCGTATCCGACCGCCGCACGCTCACCGGGCCGAACGGACCCGGACTAGCCCCCGGATCGGACTCGGGATCGGAGCGCGGGTCGTGGTCGGAGCCCGGTCACAAAGGAGGAGAGTCATGCAGAGGTCCAAAGCCTGTCTGGTGGCACTTTCCCTGTTCGCCTTGGCGCTGGCGCCGGCGCTCGCCGCCGCCGGTACCTTCGGCGTGGAGGGATTCGGGAGCTTCAGCACGTACTCCATGAAGGACGTGAACGACGCCATCGCGGTGTCGAACCAGGCTGGGTCGAACTACAACGACGTCTCGAACGGCTTCTCCGGCGGGCTCGGCGCCCGCATGTGGGCGAACCAGAACTGGCAGCTGGCTGCGAGCTGGGAGCCGCTCCGCGCCTCCACGGAGAGCAACGCGACCAGCCAGAAGTTCAACGTGAACGCGCAGTCGTTCCAGGCCGGCGGGACCTACTTCCTGAACAGCGCGACCAATTCCCGCTACGGCTTCGGCGCCGGTCTCGGCTACTACTCGATCGGCGGCAAGGCTGAGGATCCGACGGGCAGCCAGGACATCAAGGGCAGCGGCGTCGGCTTCGACGTCCATGGCAGCGGCGAGTGGACGGTCAACAAGCAGTGGGCCGTCTCGGGCCTGGCCGGCTACCGGATCGCCACCGTCGACATGAAGGACTCGAACGACCAGAACATCCAGACAGCTTCGGGCTCGAATGCCGCGGCCGACTACTCCGGCTTCATGGGGCGCGTCGGCGTGGTCATGTACTTCCCGAGCTCGTCCAGCAAGTAAGCTCAGGCTGCACGCGACGCCGGGCCACGATCGTGGCCCGGCGTTCTTCTATGCGCCCGACATGGCGCACAGGGGCCGGGGGCGGGTGACGCCCTGGCTGCCCGTGGATCCCCCCGACCGGTCCTCCAGCTGGCCGCACGCTGCAGGCTCGGCCGAAGCCGTCTAGACTCCGGCACCCATGGAGAGCGCCCCGCCGCTTCGGATCGAATCGCTCACGCACCGCTACGGCGATCTCCTGGCCGTGGACGATCTGAGCCTCGAGGTGGGCGCCGGGGAGATCGTGGGCTTCCTCGGCCCCAACGGGGCCGGCAAGACCACGACGCTGCGGGTGTGCGCCGGCCTGCTCGCGCTCGAGAAGGGCCGCGTGACGATCGCGGGCGCGGACCTAGCGGCCACGCCGCTTTTGGCGCGCGCGCGGCTCGGGCTCGTGCCCGACGAGCCGTTCCTCTACGAGCGCCTCACGCCCGCCGAGTTCCTGGAGTTCGTGGCCGCGCTCTACGACGTGCCGGAATCGCTCGCCGCGCTGCGGTCGAGCGAGCTGATCGAGCGCTTCGAGCTCGTGGCGGCCGCCGGCGAGCTCATCGAGACCTGCTCGCGCGGGATGCGCCAGAAGGTGTCGATCGCCGCCGCCCTGCTCCACGATCCGCCGCTTGCGCTGCTGGACGAGCCGCTCACCGGGCTCGATCCCCGCGCCGTGCGCGCGCTGAAGGACCTGCTGCGCGAGCGCGCCGCGCGCGGCCTCGGCGTCCTGGTCTCCACCCATCTGCTCGAAGTGGCCGAGCGGCTGTGCGACCGCGTCGTGATCATCCACCGCGGGAAGAAGCGCGCAGCGGGAACGCCCGCCGCGCTCCTCGCAGGCAGAGCGGAGGCCACCCTCGAGGACGTGTTCCTCGCCCTGACCGGCGACGCTGAGCCCGCATCGTGAGTTGGCGCCCGGAGGTCCCGCGCGTCCTCAATACGCGGGGCGTGCCGCTCGCGCGCCCCCGCGCCGCCAGCTGGCAGGCGCCATGAACGCGCGCGGCGTGCTGCGCGGGCGGGCGCGCGCCCTGCGCAACGCGCTTTTCGGACGCGGAGCGAAGCGCGCTGCCCTCCGCCCGCGCGGGCCGCTCTACAGCCTGGCGCTGGTGGCGGTGGCAGCGTGGATCGTCCATTCCGGCTTCGCCGCCCTGCTCGCGGCCCTCGCGCGCCCAGGCGCCCCGCCCGCCGTTCTGCGCGCTGCGCTTGCGCTCGCCCTCGACGTGGCGCTCGCGGGGGTCCTGCTCTTCGATCTCGAGAGCGCGGTCTCGACGCTGATCCTGGACCGCGACCTCGACCTGCTGCGGGCGGCGCCGCTTCCGCCGCGCTCGATCCTCGCGATCAAGCTGCTGGACGCGCTGCCGCGCGCGGCTGCGCCGCTCGTCGTAGTTGCGCTGCCCGCGCTGATCGCCGCCGCCCAGACGCTGCAGGCGCCCGCTGCGGCGTGGCTCGCTGCGCCGGTCGTGCTCGCGCTGCTGTGGGCGATCCCGCTCGGCGCAGGGACCGCGCTCGCGCTGGCGTGGCTCGCACGGGTGCCGGCGCGGCGCGTGCGCGAGTCGCTGGGGCTGGTCTCGACGCTGGCCTTCGCGGCGCTGTGGCTCACGAACCTCTTCGTCCTGCCGCGCATCGCGGCCGAGGAGGGCGAGCCGCTCGAGCGCGTGCGCGCGCTACTGGCGGCGGCAGCACCCGCGCTCGCGCGCACGCCTGGAGGCTGGGCCGCCGCTCTGCTCGGCGGAGCCCCGGCCGGCGAAATCGCACGCTCTGCCGGAGCACTCGCCGCCGCTGCGGCCGCGAGCGTCGCGCTCGCCGCCCTGGTGGCGAGCCGCCACCTGACGGGCGTGCTGGCAGCCGCCCGCACGCCGGTGGCGCGCCCGGCCAGGCGCCGCGCGAAGCGCCCGCTTCCCGCGGGCTCCGACCGCACTCTCCCCGCCCGCTCCCTGCGCAGCGCCAACTCCGCGCACCCGCTCCCCACCCGCCCAGCACGCCGCGTTCCGCTCTTCATCGCCGTGATGCGCCGGGACCGGCGCCTGTTCGTGCGCGACTGGACCGTGCTCGGCGACGTGCTCACGGCGGCCCTGCTGTGGACGTGCCTGCCGCTCTTGGCCCTGCCGCTCCGGCCGCTGCGGTCGCCGTGGCTGGTGCGCGCGATGCTGCTCGCGCTCGCGGTCGGATTGGGTTACGAGATCGCGGCCCGCGCGTTCCCGCTCGAGCGCCGCGGCGCGGCGTGGATGAGGCTCGCGCCGGTGCGGGCGCGCTCATGGGCGGCGGCGCGCTTCGCGAGCGCAGGGGCGTTGGCGCTGGCGCTGGTCGGCGTCGCCGGGGCGAGCCTCGGGCTCGCGGCGCGCCTCGGTGCCGAGGAGTGGCTGGCGACGCTGGCCGCTGTGATCCCCGCGCTCGCCCTTTCGGTCACGCTCGGGCTCTGGACCGGTGCCGCGTTCGGCGATCCCACCTGGACCAACCCGCGGGCGGTTCTCACCCTCGGCGGGCGACTGGTGGCGGCCGCCCTCGTCGTCGCGCAGATGACCGGCTGGCTTGTGCTTACGGCCGCCGAGGAGTCCGGCTCGGGGTCTTACGCCTGGCTCCTGCCATGGCTCCCGGGCCTCGCTGCCATCGGCCTCAGCGCCGTCGCCGTCGGGGCGGTCGCGCGCCGCATCAACCGCGGCGGCTACGCGATTCCCTGACGCGAGCCCGCGCTCTCGGGTGTGAAATTGTTGAGGGCGAGTACCGCGGCTATACTGCGCGGACCGAATGCCCATGAGCGACCAGACCGCGAACGCGAGCCAGCGCACCGAGCGGGTTCGTATCTCGTGCCCCGGCTGCGGCCGGAACGACTTCGTCGACTGGCCCCGGG
>VBOS01000068.1 GCA_005893185.1 Candidatus Eiseniibacteriota bacterium | reverse complement strand
TGCTCGCATACGGCGCGCCCACCGTGCCGGCAGCGTTCGCGTACGGCCTCGTGGCGTCGGTGGATCGTTTCTTCCTCCAGCGCACGCGCTCGCTGGCCGAGGTCGCGGTCTATGCGGTGGCGATCAAGTTCTTCGCGGTGGTGAACATGGGGGTCTCGGCGTTCCAGCTCGCATATGGTCCTTGGGCCTACGCGCACGCTGAGACCCGCGACGGGCCGCCGCTCTTCGCCCGCGCCTTCGGGGGCTTCATGGCGGCGGCTTGCCTGGTCGCGCTGGCAGCCGGGGCCTTCGCGCCCGAGGTGCTGAGCGTGCTGGTGCCGGACCCCTACCGCCGCGCAGCTTGGCCAGCTGCTTTTCTGGTCTTTGCGGCGGTGGCGCAGGGTTCCTACACTGTGGCTTCGGTGGGAATCGGGATCTCGTTCCGCACGCCGCTGCTCTTGTACGGCGCGGCGGCGGCGGCGGCGGTCTCGATCGCGGCCTGCGCTGCGCTCGTCCCGCGCCTCCGCGCCACCGGGGCGGCAGTGGCGACGCTGCTGGCGTACGGGGCGTCGGCGCTCGTGACCTATCGAATCGCGCAGCGCGTGCACCCGCTGCCGTATCGTGGCGGCAGGCTGATCGCGGTCTTCGGGCTGGCGCTCGCCCTGACGCTCCTGACGCAGGGCCGGATGCCGGCCGGCCAGGTGGGCGTCGCGATGAAGGGGATGGCGGTGGCGACGTTCGCGATCCTGTGCGCGCGTCTCGAGCTGTGGAAGGAGCGGGGCGGCGTCGCGCCCTCGTATCTCGGCGCGGACGGCGCAGCTCGTGCCGATGAGCAAGGAGGAGCCTAGAAAGACATGTGCGGGATCGCTGGACTCTACGAACCCGGCGGACGCGTCGACGTCGGCCGGCTGCACGAGATGTCGCGGCTGATGCGCCATCGTGGGCCGGACGACGAGGGCCTGGCGCTGATCGATCCGTCGGGCGGGGCGGTCACGCTGGGGGGCGCCGACACGCCGGCCGCTGCGTACGCGAGCGGATTGCCGTATGCGCCCGGCCGTGGCGCAACTGCGCGCGCGTTCGGGCCTACGCCGCTCGGCCTGCTCCACCGCCGGCTCGCGATCGTGGACCTCTCCCCGGCGGGGCACCAGCCGATGTGCGACGCAGATGGCCGGCTGTGGATCACCTACAACGGCGAGGTCTACAACTACATCGAGCTCAAGGCCGAGCTCGAGGGGCTTGGCGAGCGCTTCGTGAGCACGAGCGACACCGAGGTCATCCTCGCAGCCTACCGCCGCTTCGGTCCCGCGTGCCTCGAGCGATTCAACGGCATGTTCGCGTTCGCGATCTGGGACGCGGGGAAGCGCGAGCTGTTCTGCGCCCGCGACCGCCTGGGGGTGAAGCCCTTCTACTATCAGTGGGACGGGAGGAGGTTCGCCTTCGCGTCGGACCCGCGCGCTCTCGTGCTCACCCAGCCGCAGCGGATCCGCCCAAGCCTGCCGGCGGTGCGCGACCTGATCGCGCTCGACTGGGTGGACCACGAGGCGCAGACGTTCTTCGAGGGCGTGTGGCAGCTCCCGGCCGGGCACGCGCTGGTCGTGGGGGAGGGCCGACTGGCTGTGCGCCGCTGGTGGGCTCTCGATCCGCACCGCCGCGCGCGCGGAACGCGAGCGGAGTGGACCGCGGAGTTCGAGCGGCTCTTCACCGATGCCGTGCGGCTCCGCCTGCGCGCCGACGTCGAGGTGGGATCGTGCCTTTCGGGAGGCCTCGATTCCTCGGCCGTCGTGACAACGGCCGGCCGCATCCTGCCGCATCCGATCCATGCTTTCAGCTGCGCATACGACGAGGGCCCGGCCTGGGACGAGCGGCCCTACGCGAAGCTCACAGCCGATGCGAGCGGCGCCGTGCAGCACGTGGTCGTGCCCGACGGCTCCGACTTCTGGGAGGTCTTCGACCGCCTCCACGACCTGCAGGGTGAGCCCACCGCCGGACCGGGTCTCTACTCCCAGTGGAAGGTGATGGACCTCGCGCATGGAGCCGGGCTCAAGGTGCTGCTCGACGGCCAGGGCGGCGACGAGACGCTCGCCGGCTACTTCCGCTACCTGCCGATCCGGCTCCGCGACCTGATCGCGCGCGGCGATCTCGGAGGAGCGCTCGCGATGTTCGGACCGGTGGCGGAGCGCCTGGGCGCTGCCGTGACCCTGGCCCTCACGTTCGAGCCGTGGCTCCCGGCGCCGCTCGTCGAAGCGCTGAGGCGGCGCTTCGGGCAGGGCAAGGACCGCGCGCTTTCGCCTGCTTTGCGCGCGATCGGCCATGCTGCGCCGCCGCTTCCGCCGCGCCAGTGGG
>VBOS01000457.1 GCA_005893185.1 Candidatus Eiseniibacteriota bacterium | reverse complement strand
GCGGCATCTGCCCCCTCGGCCATGCGGCCGCGGGCCAGCGCGAGCTCGGCGCGCAGGGTCTCGGCCACGGCGGCTGCGTAGGGTGAGGCCTGCGAGCCCAGCCCGCGCTCGGCCTCCGCCAGGCGAGCGGCTGCGCCTTCCAGATCCCCGCCGCGCAGCGCGGCTCGCCCGGCGAGCGCGAGCAGCATCAGGAACCCGTTCGTGATCCCCGGCCTCCGGCTCTCGAGCGCTGCGCCCCACACCCTCCCCGCGTCGCTCCACCGGCCGGCCGCGGCAGCTGCCCGCCCCATCTCGATCCGGCACCAGTCCTCGTCGGCCACGTTCTCGTAGCGCGCGCTCAAAGCCAGGGCCCGGCGCGCCGCAGCGAGCGCACGGCCGCGACGGCCGGCGTTCCGTTCCGCCTGCGACAGCGATCGCCACGCGAACGCCTCTTGCTCGGGGAGATACGCGCCCGCGAGCCGGGTCGCATGGTGCGCGTGACGGAGCGCGCTCGCGCGCCGGCCGCACAGGCCTTCGAGCTGCGCGAGGTGGGCGATCGCGATCGCGGCGCCGCGCGGGCGGCCGTCCTCCAGCGCCAGGCGCGCGGCCTCGGTCAGCTCATCGCGCGCCTCGGCGAAACGCCCGTCCTCGAGCTGATTCCCGCCGCTGTTGACGAGCAGCTCTTCCAGGGCGAGCCGCAGCCGGTGCTCGCGCGCGATCGCGCTCGCCTCGTGGTAGATGCCGCGGGCCTCGTCGCGCCGCTCTCTCCGTCGCGCCGCGTTGCCGCGGCTCACCCGGGCGCGGAGCTGGCCTGTGAGGTTGCCGCTGCGGGTGAAGGAGTCGAGCGCGAGCGCCGTCAGGGCGTCGAATTCCTCGGGCGGGCCGCCTGAGCCTACGACCGAGGCCAGCGTGAGGGCTGCGACACCCAGCGCCTCGCGGTCGCCGTCGTCCTGGGCGAGCGCGAGCGCCTCGCGCGCGACCGCGCGGGCGCGGTCCAGGTCGGCAGCTGCGATGAGCCGCGCGGCATCGTTGCTGAGGAGACGCGAGCGCATCGCAGGCGGGAGCGGCTCGGCCAGAGCGCGCGCCGTGATGAGCGCCAGGTCCTTGGGGTTCCCGGAGCGCACGGTCGCGGTCGAGAGCAGCACCCAGCGCGCCGGGCGCTCGATGGCGGCGGGCTCGAGCTCGAGGGCGCGAGCTGCGTGCGGGGCGGCGGCGTCGTAGCGCCCGCGCGCGGCCAGCGCGGCGGCGGCGGCCTCGAGCGCTTCGCCCGCCCTCCCCGCGGCGGCGAGGTGCGCGAAGCGCTCGGCCGCGGGCAGCGGGCCCGCCGCGAGCGCGGCGGCGTGCAGCTCCTTGCGCGCGGATTCCGGCAGCCGCTCGAGCAGCGCCGATGACAGCGCGGGTGGCGTGAGCCGAAAGCCCCCGGCCTCGTCGCGGGCCGCGAGCCCGGCTTCCACGAGCCGCGCGAGCAGCGCTTCGTTAGCTGCGGGCGCGATCGCATGCAGGCGGGAGGCGGGCTCCGGGCGCGTTGAGACCGCGAGCGCCAGCGCGGCTTCGGCGGCCGCCCCGCCCAGGGCGTCGAGCCGCGCGAGCAGCGACTCCTCGAAGCTGGCCGGCGCCCGGATCTGCGAAAGCTCGTCGGCCGCCACGATCAGTCCGGTGTCGTCTTCGCGCAGCGCTCCGGCGGCCGCCGCCGCGCGCAGCAGCTCGATCGCGAGCCCCGGATGGCCGCGGCATCCGCTCCACAGGAACTCCACGAGCGCGGCGGGGGCGGGCTGGCCGAGCCGGGCCGCAGCGAGCCGGGCGAGATCCGGCTCGCCGAGCGGGCTCAGCTCCATCGCATCCGCCACCCCGGCCTCGAGCAGGAGGCGCTCGTCATCGGGCGCTCCAGCTGCGCTGCCGCGGCGCGCCCACACCCAGCGGGCGGGCGGCGCATGCGGGTGAAGGACGAGCCGGCGCACGAAGGCGCGCGCGTCGGGATCCAGCCGGTCGAAGTCGTCGAGCAGGAGGAGCGGCGCTCCCTGGCGATCGGCCCACGCGCGGCTCCACGCAACGGCGGCGTCCGCGAGTGCCGCCACGTCCTTCTCGCTGAGAGTGTCCGTCTCGCATGCGAGCATCTCCCGCACCGCTTCGGTCGGGGCGGCTCCACCCGTCCCGCTCCCCGCTTCGACCGCGAGCCGGCGCGCGAGGGCGAGGATCGCCGACGCTGCGTCACCCGCGCACGACAGCATCACAACGCCCTTGCCCGCGAGAGCCGCGCGTGCCGCCAGCGTCGAGAGCAGCGCCGACTTGCCGGCTCCCGGCTCGCCGCGCAGCACGGTCACGCGCGCTCGTGAGGCCGCGGCCGGCCCCTCGGCCGCCAGCCGCGCGATCTCGCGCTCGCGGCCCAGCACCAGC
>VBOS01000455.1 GCA_005893185.1 Candidatus Eiseniibacteriota bacterium | reverse complement strand
TCGCGAGCGGGAGTGCCGCGAGCAGGCTCTCGAGCGTGTCGGCGGTGTCGAACAGCGCCTCCTTGTCCTCCTGGAGATCTTTCTGGTACGAGGACGGCAATCCCTTCAGCACCACCGCAAGCCGCTGCGCGTTGGCGAGCAGGCGGCCGCACTTGCCGCGCGCCAGCTCGAACAGATCGGGATTGCGCTTCTGCGGCAGCAGGCTCGAGCCGGTCGCGAACCCGTCGGGCGGCGAGAACCAGCCGAAGCCGGGCGAGCACCACAGCACGAGATCCTCGGCGAGCCGCGAGAGGTGGACGCCGAGCATCGCGCCTGCGTTCAAGTACTCGACCGCGAAGTCGCGATCGCCCACGGCGTCCAGGCTGTTGGCGGCGAGCCGGCTGAAGCCGAGCCGCGAGGCGAGCGCAACGCGATCGTAGTGGAGCGGGGTGCCGGCCACGGCGCCGGCGCCGAGCGGCATGCGGTCGGCGGCCTCGCGGGCTGTGAGGAAGCGCTCCTCGTCGCGCTCGAAGGCCTCGACGTGCGCGAGCCACGCGTGGGCGAGCAGCACGGGCTGGGCGGGAGCGCGCGCTCGAGCGCGCGCAGGTCTTCGACGGCCTCTTCGCACAGGCTCATCACGCGCATGCGCATGAGGGTTGCGACCTGGTCGTTGCGGCTGCGGCCGGTGTGGAGCCTGCGCGCGGGCTCGCCGCAACGCCGGGCCAGCTCGGCCTCGACGGCCGAGTGCACGTCCTCGCCCGCGAGCTTCACCGCGCCCGATTCGAGGCCGGCGGCGAGCGCGTCGCACGCCTGCTCCAGCGCTTGCGCGTCCGCAGCTGTCATCACGCCGGACTCGATGAGCGATGCCGCGTAGGCGCGGGTGAGCGCCAGCTCCTCGGGCCACAGGCGCCGGTCGAACGGCAGCGAGTCGTTGAGCGCACGCGCGGTCGGATGCAGCTCGCCCGCGATGCGCCCGCGCCAGACGTCGTGGCGAATCTCGTCAGCGGACATGGGTCTTGACTCCGGGGGCGGCCTTGAGGGGCGAGGAGCTGCGCGCCGCCCGCTCGGCTCCGCCATCCTGGCTCCGCCTCGCTCCTCTCAGCGCGCTCCGCCTCCTGCCTCCGCGCGCTTCGAGAGCGTCGCTCCGCTCCTCGCCCCTCAAGGCCGCTTTGCTGGACCTGCGAGTCGCATTCTTCGCCGGACCATCCTTCTTCGCTCCGTTCTCCGCCTCCCGCCGCGCGGCGGTCGCGAGCGGCAGGCCGAACAGGCGGATGAAGCCTTCGGCGTGGCCGGCGTCGTAGCCGGTCATGTCGAAAGATGCGAGGTCGGGACGATGGAGCGTCTTGGGGCTGGTGCGCGCGACGGCGCGCGCCTGGCCGCGGAACAGCTCGACGGTCACATCGCCGTCTGCGTGCTCGAGCGCAGCTTCCACGAACGCCTGGAGTGCTAAGCGCAGCGGCGAGAACCACTGGCCGTTGTAGATGAGATCGGCCATGCGGGTGCTAAGCTCGGCCCGCGTGCGCAGCAGGTCGTGGGGCAGCACGAGGCGGCACAGGTCTTCGAGCGCCGCGTGCAGCACGGTGCCGGCGGGCGTCTCGTAGACGCCGCGCGACTTCATGCCGATGAGTCGGCTCTCGACCAGGTCGGCGCGCCCGACGCCGTGCCGTCCGGCGATCGCGTTCAGCTCCTGCACCAGCTCCACCGGGCCGAGCTTCCGGCCCTCGAGCGCGACCGGCACGCCGCGCTCGAAGGCTGTGAGCTTGTAGAGCGTCTCGGGCGCCGGGCTCGCCGGATCCTCGAGCGGGCCGCCCTCGTGCGAGATGTGCCAGAGGTTGGCGTCGCGCGAGAACAGGTCGCCCTTCTTGGTCGGCACCGGGATGCCGTTCCGCTCGGCGTAGGCGAGCGCGTCCTCGCGCGAGACGATGTCCCACTCGCGCCACGGGGCGATCACGGTGAGCTGGGGCGCGAGCGCCAGGTAGGCGAGCTCGAAGCGCACCTGGTCGTTGCCCTTCCCGGTGCAGCCGTGGGCGACTGCATCGGCGCCCGCCTCCAGCGCGCACGCCACCTGGCGAGCTGCGATGAGCGGGCGGGCGAGCGAGGTGCCGAGGAGGTAGGCCCCCTCGTAGACCGCGCCTGCGCGCAGCGCGGGGAAGCAGAAGTCGCGCACGAACGGGAGCCGCAGATCCTCGACCACGACGTCGCTCGCCCCGCTCTTGCGCGCGCGCGCCTCGAGGCCTTCGAGCTCAGCGCCCTGCCCCACGTCCGAGCAGTAGCAGACGACCTCGCACCCGTAGGTCTGCTTGAGCCACGGCACGATGATGCTGGTGTCGAGGCCGCCCGAGTAGGCGAGCACCGCGCGCCGCACCTTCTTCTTCACGCTTCGTGCGTTCGAGTTCTCGCGCTCGCTGCCGCCATGCAGCGGCTGCCCGGTCTTCATATCGTCCCGCCTTTCCTGGCTTCCAGCTCGGTCACGGCGCGCTCCAGCTTCTCCACGGCCTCTGCGATCTCGGCGTCGGTCACGGTGAGCGGCGGCAGGAGCCGCACCGCGCGCTCGCCGCCACGCAGCACGAGTAGCCCGTGCTTGCGAGCCGCCGCCACCAGCGCAGGCGGGTCGTAGGGCGCGTCCGTCGCAACTTCGACCGCGCGCAACAGCCCGAGGCCGCGCGCATCTGCGAGCGAAGGATGGCGCTGCACCAGCGCTTCGAGCGCGACCTCGAGCGTCCGCCCGCGGCTTCTCACGCGCGCGAGAAAGCCGGCCTTGTTGACGCGGGACAGCACGAACGCTCCGGCGGTGGCAGCAACGGGTCCGCCGCCGAACGTGCAGCCGTGCATCCCGGGCTTGAGCCCAGCTGCGAACTCCTTCGTCATGAGCACGGCGGCGAGCGGCAGCCCGCCGCCCAGCGCCTTGCTCAGCACCACTGCACCTCGTCGAAGATCAGCGCGCCTTGGAGCGCCGTGCAGCGCGCGCGCAGCGCCTCGAGGAACTCGCGGCGCGCGGGGACACCGCCGCCCTCGCCCTGCACCGGCTCCACCACCACCGCTGCCACGCCCGGGGCGAGCACAGCTTCGAGACCCGCAACATCGTTGTAGTCCGCGAAGCGCACACCCGGCACCAGCGGCTCGAACGGCTCGCGGTAGGAGGGCGTCCAGGTGGCGGACAGCGCGAAAGCGGTGCGGCCGTGGAAGCCGCCGCGGAAGGCGACGACATCGCGGCCTCCGAGCCCCAGCGACCCCGCGCGCGCCCGTGCGAACTTGAGCGCGGTCTCGACGCCCTCGGTGCCGCTGTTGCAAAAGAACGCGCGCTGGTAGCCGGTGGCTTCGAGCAGCGCGCGCGCCAGCTCGATCGCCGGCCGGTTCGCGAACAGGTTCGAGCACTGGACGAGCTGCTTCATCTGCTTTGCCACCGCACGCGCCAGCCCCGGGACGCCGTGCCCGAGCGCGTTCACCGCGATCCCGCTCACGAAGTCGAGATACTCTCGCCCGGCGGCGTCGCGGACGCGCGCGCCGCGGCCGGAGGCCAGCTCGAGGCGCGGCATCGGGTAGAGCGGGGCGAACGACTCGAGCTCCTCGTGCGCGAGCGGCTCGGCGGCGATGGTTGCGGGCGGTGCGGTGGCGATCTCGGTCATGAATGGCTCCGGTGGGAAAGAAGGGCGTCAGCTGCTGCGAGGATGGTGGTGCCGGCTCCTCCGCCTCCGATCAGGGTGCGAAGCGTTCCCGGTCCCGACCACGCAGCGATGTGCGCGCGGGGGACGCCGGCATCGAGCGCAGCTCGAGCTGCGATCAGCTTGGGCCGCATGCCGCCCTGCACGTCGGGGTGATCGAGCGCGGCCGCGAGCGAATCGGCGTCGAGCCGCGGCACGATCGAGCCCCCGAGCCTGAGGCCGGGCGCGTCGGAAAGAAGCACGAGCGCGCGAGCATGGAGCGCACCCGCGAGCGCGGCGGCGAGATCGTCGGCGTTGACGTTGAGCAGCGCGCCGTCGCAGTCGCAGATGCTGGCGATCACCGGGACGCGGCCCTGGCCGAGCAGCGTCTCGAGCAGCGCGGGATGGACCTGGCGCACAGTGCCCACCGCCCCGAGCATGGCCGCGCGCGCGTGCGGCTCGGCCTCGACCGTGCCGCCGTCGAGGGCTGCGAGCCCCACGGCGTCGAGTCCTGCCGCGCGCAGCCGCGCGACCAGGCGCTTGTTCGCGAGGCCGGCGAGCACAGCCGCCGCGACCTCGAGCGTGGCGGGATCGGTCACGCGCAGCCCGTCGACGAAGCGCGGCGCCACACCCAGACGCCCGCACCACGCCGTGACCTCGGCGCCGCCGCCGTGGACGATGACGACCGACCCCGGATGGGTCGGGCGCCGCGGAGCCGCTCGGGCGCAAGGCGGCGCCCGGCGCCGCGGCTTCGCCGTCCGGTTCCAGCGCAGCGGCTTCGCCGTCCGGCTCCAGCGCCCGGCCGCCGAGCTTGACCACCACGACCCGCTTCGTCACCACGGGCTCCCGTGCGCTGTGAGGCCTTCGGCCTCCGGCCGGCCCAACATCGCGTTCAGGTTCTGGATCGCCTGCCCCGACGCGCCCTTGACGAGATTGTCGAGGGCTGCGGCTGCGAGCAGGGTGCGGCCGCCGTGCAGAGTCGTGACCGCGACGTCGCAGCGATTGGAGCCGCGCACGGCTCGCGTCTCGGGCCATTCGCCGGCCGCGAGCACGCGCACGAACGGCTCGCCCGCGTAGCGCTCGCAGTAGGCGGCGCGCGCATCTTCAGGAGCGATCGCGCGCGCGAGCGGCGCGTTGGCCGTGAGCAGGATGCCGCGCGCCATGGGCGCGAGCTGCGGCGTGAATCCAACCGGGACCGGCGCGCCCGCGAGCCGTGCCAGGTTGCGCTCCATCTCGGGCACGTGCGCATGCTCGGCGCCCGCGCGATAGATCGATGCGCCGCCGTCCAGCTCGGCGAACGACGTGCGCAGAGCGGGCGCGCGCCCCGCGCCCGTGACGCCCGAGAGCGCGTGGATCATCGCCGGCCCCGCGATCCAGCCGGCCTCGGCGGCGGGGAGCAGCGCGAGCGTCGCGGCGGTCGGGTAGCAGCCGGGATTGGCGACGCGCGTCGCTCCGTCGAGAGCCTCGCGGAAGGCCTCGGGCAGCCCGTAGGCGTAGCCGTCATCGCCCGACCGGAAGTCGGAGGAGAGGTCCACGACGCGCGCGGGTCGCTGGGCGAGGGCCGGGCGCCTGGCCGACAGCTCCCGCCAGGCGCCGTGCGGCAGGCAGGCGACGAGCGTGTCGAACGCACCTTCCGCCAGCAGGTCTT
>VBOS01000456.1 GCA_005893185.1 Candidatus Eiseniibacteriota bacterium | reverse complement strand
CTCGCCGCATCTGCCGACGCGGGCCCTGCCCATGCGCGGAGTGTCCCACGACGAGCAGCTGCGGCTGTTCGCAGAAGCCGGACACGAGGTCCGCGCCGTGGTCCCGCTGGCGTGGTCGCCGCGGCGCTGGCTGGCCGGCGCATCCATCCCCGACCTGGAGCGCGACGGCACGGTGGTGGTGGCCCATCCGCGGTACCCGCGAGTGCCGCGCTCCTTGCGAGGCGCCGGGCGCGTCCTCGAGCGCCGTCTCTTCGCCCGGGCCGCCGCCGCCGCGCTCGGCCGCGGGCCGGCTGCACCCGATGTGGTAATCGCGCACTCGGCGTCGCTTCCAGGCGGGTTGCTCGGGCGGCTCGGCCGCGCCGCCTTCGTGGTCGCGCTCTACGATCACGAGCTCTATGACTGGGCCCCTTGCAGCCCGATCTCCCGCGAGGCCATCGCGCGGACGTTGAGGGGCGCTGACTGCGCGGTCTACCTGTCGGAAGCGCTCCGTCGCCACGGTATCGGCCTGGCCGGCCCCCACCGGACCGTGGTGATCCCCATCGGCATCGAGACCTACCCAGGCCTGTCCCCGGTCTGGCCGGAGTGCTTCACGGTCTGCACCGTCACGCGTCTGATCGCGCGCAAGCGGGTGGATCACTTGATCCGGGCGTTCGCCCGGCTCGCCGCAGAGCGGCCGGACGCGCGTCTGGTGATCGTGGGTGATGGCGCTGAAGGCCCAGCGCTGGCCCGTCTGGTCCGAGCGCTGGGGATCGAGCGCCTGGTCGAGCTGACCGGCGCGCTCGATGCGCGCGCCGCCCGGGAGCGGATGTCGCGCGCCAGCGTCATGGCCCTGCCCAGCGTCCGCGAATCGCTGGGGGCGGTGTACCTCGAGGCCATGTCGCTGGGAGTGCCGTCGCTGGGCACCCGCGGCGAGGGCATCGAGGAGCACATTGATCACGGCGTGAGCGGGATCCTGGTCCCGCCCGGCGATGACGAGGCGCTGCTGACCGAGTTGCGCGCGCTGGCGGCCGATCCGGACCGCGCCAGGCGAATCGGCGAGGCAGGTCGCCGCCGCTTCCTGGCGGGCCGCTTCTCCTGGCGCGCCAACGCGGAGGCCTACCTGGCGTTGTTCGAGGAGGTGTCGAGTGGTCGGGCGACACACACCACCTGATCGGCCAGCACCGCCAGCGCGTCAATGTGAGCGGTCTGCCGCTCGATCGCCCGCAGCGCCGTCAGCGTACGTGGGCCCGGCACGAAGCCGCTCTGGAAGGGCGGGGTGCACCAAAGCAGCGGGGTCAGACGCCAGACATGCAGCACGCCCGCGAGCAGCTGGCGAATGTGGCGGGGTGAGCGCAGCCGCATCAGCATCCGCTCTCCCCGCACCGTCACGGGGACACGTCCCCGCCAACGTTCCACCGCGCGTCGGGGGCGGAGGTGCAATAGGTGAAAGAGACCTTCCGCGGCGCAGAACCGAGTCAGGTGAGCCACCACCATCACCCCGCCCGGCACCAACATCGAGGCGAGCAGCCGGTGTACACGCACGAACAGCTCGTCATCAAGGTAGGCGAATCCTCCCGTGGTGGAGAAGACGAGATCGAAGCGTCGGGCCTCGAACGAGCTCAGCTCCAGCTCCTCGGCCCGCCCGTGCCACAATTCCAGACGCCCGCTGGTCGCGTCAGATTCGCAGCGAGCGGCGGCGGCGGCGAGCATGCCGAGAGATCCATCGCAACCGACCGCGTGCCATCCCCGGGCCAGAAAACGCGCCAGGTCATCACCGGCGCCACAGTGGAAGTCGAGCACCCAGGCCTCCCGACTCCGCGGCGGCGCCGAGACCTCGTCCACGATCTCGTGCAACAGCTCCTTCCCCAGGGCATATGTCGGATTCGACGCACCCAGCGCGGCGTAGTCTTCCGCCCAGGCGTCCCAACCCGTTGCGGCGGGCGCCGGCGAGCCGGCACGCGGGTAGCGTACGTAGCTCACGAGAGTATGATAGGTGCGTGGCCAGCCTGCGCGCCGACGAGACCGATCTCCGGAAGACCGGCGCGTACTACGATGCCTTCGCCGAGCTGGCAGAGCAACGCTACTCGTCGAACCACGTACTGGTGCGCGTGCGGGAGGCGTTCCGCCGCGCGGTGGAGCCACATCCCGCCGGCGCGGTGCTGGATCTGGGGTGCGGCCCGGGCACCGACCTCGCCTGGTTCGCCGAGCGCTATCCCGGGCGCCGCTACGCAGGGATAGACGTGTCGCCTCGTATGGTGGACCTGGCGCGCGCCAAACTCACGACCCGCGGAGTGCGTGTCGAGCGCGGCTGTGCCGAGGACGTCCCGCGGGTGTTTCCCGGGGAGCAGTTCGACCTGATCTACTCCTTCTTCGGTCCGCTCAACACCGAGCCCGACCTGGGCGGCGCCGTCAGGGCCCTGGCGCAAGTGGTGGCGCCCGGTGGCATCTTGGTGCTCACCTTCGTCAGCCGCACGTACGTCGTGGACGCCGCCCTGCACCTGTTGCGCGGCCGGCCGGGACGCGCCGTGGCGCGGTTCACCGACCGCTGGCGCGGCTATTCGGACCAGAGCCCGCTCAACGCCTCGCTCTATTTCCCCCGGCAGATCGAGACAGGTTTCGCACCGGCCTTCCAGGTCCAGCGGCGCGAGGGTTTCTCCATCCTCTACCCGGCGTGGTACCGGGCCGCCCGCTTCCACGAGCGCGGCGCACTGGTGCGGGCGCTCTGGATCGCCGATCGAGCGCTCAACCGCACGCCCCTGTGGTCCACTGGAGAGCACCTGCTCTATGTGCTGCGCAGGAGCTCCGACAAATCGCCGTCGAGATCCTGATGCTCGATCCGATACCCGGCGTGGAGCGCCTGGTGCACCGTACCGACGCGCGCGGAGAAGGCGAACGCTTCACGCACCGCCCGACCGAATCGCCGCTCGAGGTCGTCCAGTGGAACGCGGCGGATGGGCAGGCCCGCCAGCCGGGCCAGCCGCTCGGCCAACTCGGCCTGCCGCAGCGGCGGTCCGGCGAACACGTTCACGACGCACATCGGGGGCGCACGGCGCGCCATGTGCTCGAGCAGGCCGGCGCAGTCCTCGAGGTGCACCAGGGACATCCAGTTGTCGCCCGGGCCGTAGAGCGGCACTGCCCTCTCCGCCCGAAGGAAACGCCGGTAGTAGGCCTCGAACCACGATCCGGAGCCCAGCACCCAGGCGGGACGCGCCACGATCACCGGAGCGTCGTTCTCGCCCAGGGCGCGCAGCCAGGGCACTTCGG
>VBOS01000069.1:1455-4185 GCA_005893185.1 Candidatus Eiseniibacteriota bacterium | reverse complement strand
GACCGCGGCTCTGACGCTGGTTCTGACGGCCGGCCAGTAGTCTCGATTCGGTTCCAAGGCGAGGACGGGAGCGATCCCGTCCTCGTCGTGTTTGGAGCCGGCGCCCGATTCCGGTTGCGGCACGCGGGTTGCGTGTCTGGGGCGACCGACCCGGTGGGCGGTCCGGGTGACCGGAGCCGCCGGGGTGCATCGTTCGAGCGGTCTCGAGGCCAACGAGGCGCAAGGGGAGTCCATGCACGCCACCACGCGACCGGCCGAGGTCTGGCCGGGAGCCGGCAGCAAAGCGGCCGGCCCGGTTCCGATGGACGAGAGTCTCGCCATCTGCATCCGCGGTCTGGCCAGGTACTACAAGAGCCCATGGACCTTGCGGGTCACGCGCGGGCTCGAGGAGCTGGACCTCGACGTGGAGCGCGGGAAGGTGCTCGGGCTCCTCGGCCCGAACGGCGCCGGCAAGACCACGACGCTCAAGCTCTTGACCGGCCTGCTCAAGCCCTCGCGCGGGAATGCTTGGCTGCTGGGCGTGCCGATCGAGGAGCCGAGGAGCCGCCGTTCACTCGGCTTCCTCCCTGAGCAGCCCTACTTCTACGACTACCTCACGGGGCTCGAGTACCTGGAGCTGGCGGGCGGGCTCTCCGGGCTTCCCGACATCGAGGCGAACGAGCGGGCCCGCCACTGGCTTTCGCGGGTTGGGCTCGGCGACTGCCCGCGACTACGGCTGCGGAAGTACTCGAAGGGCATGCTCCAGCGCCTCGGGCTCGCGGCGGCGCTGGTTCACGATCCCGAGATCCTGATCCTCGATGAGCCGATGAGCGGGCTCGATCCCTTCGGCCGGCGCGACGTGCGCGAGCTGATCCTCGAGCAGCGCCTGCGCGGGGTCACGGTGCTGTTCTCGTCGCACATCCTGCCCGATGTCGAGTCGGTCGCGGACCGGGTTGCGATCCTTCACCGCGGGCGTCTGGTGCGGTCGGTCGAGCCACGCGACCTGCGCGCCAGCGCGTCGCGGCGGGCCGTCGTCCGGTGTCACGGTGCTCCCGTCCTCGAGATCCCGCGCGCATGGCATGGACGCTTGACGCGGCGGCCGGGCGGGAGCGACAGCGAGTTCGAGGTCGGCGGCGGTCTGGAGCTGAACTCGGTGCTCGAATGGCTGTTGCGTAGCGGGGCACACGTGCAGTCGGTCACTCCCCAGGGCAGCGGGCTCGAGGAGATCTTCCTGAGCGCCATCGGGGACGAATCGCATCCGCCCGGCGGCGACACACCGCGCGGCGAGGGCGAGACGCTGCGGCCACCCAGCGGCGGATCGAGGCCCGAGCGCGCGCCGGCGCAGGACGACGGCGGCGCGGCCCGCTCCGAGCCCGCGGCCCGCGGACCGGCTCCCTCGTCGCCGCCCGATCAAGGGCGGAGGGTGGCGTGACCGCCGCGCTGATCGCGCGCAACACGTTTCGCGAGGCGACCCGCGATCGGGTGATCGCAGGCGTCTTCGGCGCCGGCCTGGTGCTGCTCTTCGCGACACAGATTCTGAGCCCGCTCGCGATGGGCGAGGGGGAGCGCCTCACCGTGGACCTCGCGCTCTCCGGGATCTCGCTGCTCGGGATCCTGGTCACGCTGCTCGTGGGCACGAGCCTGGTCGCCAAGGAGATCGAGCGCCGCACCATCTACAACCTGCTGTCGCGGCCCATCGCCCGTTCGCACTACCTGATCGGCAAGTGGATCGGGATGACCGCCACGCTGTGGGTGGTGACGGGCGGGCTCGGGATCGCCCTGTGGCTGCTGCTCGTCGCCCGTGGATTCGGCCCCAACGCGCTCTCGATCCTGCAGTCGGTCTACCTGACCAGCCTCGAGCTGGCCCTGGTCGCCGCCCTCGCTGTGATGTTCTCCGCGCTCTCCACGCCGGTCCTGTCCGCTCTCTACACCCTGGGGGCCTACCTGATCGGCCAGTGGAGCGACGACCTGCGCGCCTATGCAGCCAAGCTCCCGGCGTCTCTCGGCGCGGCCCTGCAGGCGGCGGCCAGCCTCGTCCCCAATCTGCCGCTGTTCAACATGCGCACGCTGGCCGCGAACGAACAAACCACGACCCTCCTTCACCTGGGTCTCGCGACCGCGTACGCGATCGTGTACTCCGCCTGCGTCCTGAGCCTGGCGGCCGCGGCATTCGAGTCCCGGGACTTCAAGTGAGCGACCGGCGGCTGCCGCGCGCCAACCCGCTCGAGGAGCTCTCGTATTACCCCTCCGGCCAGCACCTGCGTGTGGCGGTCTTCGGCCACGGCGAGGCCGCAGCCGACCTCGCCTGGCTGCGGACCGTGCAGTACTACGGCGAGCATCGCATCACGGACAACCGCTTCGAACGCATGCCTCACGTGCTCGACATCCTGACCACGCTCGCGCCGCGGTTCCTTTCGCCCCACGTGTTCGGCGCCTTCGCGATGGCTCAGGAGGGAGGAGACTTCGCCGACGCCGAGCGGCTCATGCAGAAGGGGATCGATGCCAATCCCACCAGCGGCCGGCTGGCGTTCGAGATGGGCTTCCTCTACTACGTGCGGCCCGGCGGGCGCGACCTGCGGCACGCTGCTGAGTACTTCGAGCAGGCGGCGAGGCAGCCCGATGCGCCCGCTGCTTCCGCCCGCTTCGCCGCCTTTGCCCGCCAGCATGCCGGCGATCTGCGCGTGGCCTACGAGCTGTGGTCGAACGTGCTGCACGAGTCTCCCAACCGCTATCTGCGGGATATCGCCGAGC
>VBOS01000069.1:0-1420 GCA_005893185.1 Candidatus Eiseniibacteriota bacterium | reverse complement strand
TGGTCGGACGCACGCGATGAGGGGCCGAGCCGGCGGAACCCGCGAGCCGAGATGCTGCGCCGGGGAAGAAGGCTCTCAAGAATGCGCGGCTTTCGACCGATAGCCATGTCGGCAGGCCGGAGCAGGCGGGCCCGCATTGCAGCGCCATGGGTGGCGCCCAAATCGAGAGCTTTGAGGTAGCCGAGCGAGGCGGCCCGGCGCAGCTTCGCATTCAGGGAGTGAAGACATGCTCTTCGGGAAGAAGCAGTCCCTCTTGGGGCTGGACATCGGCAGCCACTCGATCAAGGCGGTCGAGCTCGAGACGCGATCGAAGGGCCACCATCTGGTCAACTGGGGCATCTCGCAACCGCTGACCGAGGCGATCGTGGACGGTGAGGTGATGGATCGCCAGCTCGTCACCGACGCGATCTCCAACCTCCTCGAGTCCCGCGGGATCAAGTCGAAGAACGTCGTGGCCGCCGTGAGCGGTCGCGCCGTGATCGTGAAGCGGATCATGATGAACAAGCTCTCGCCCGAGGACGCCCAGCAGGCGGTCTACTGGGAGGCCGAGCAGCACGTGCCGTACGACATCAACGACGTGTCGCTCGATTTCGAGATCCTGGGTCCTGCGCCCAACGACCCGAAGCAGATGCAGGTGCTGCTGGTCGCGGCCAAGAAGGACATGGTGCTGTCGTTCAGCGACCTGATCCGCGAGGCGGGCCTCCAGCCGCTGATCGTGGACGTCGACTCGTTCGCGGCCCAGAACGCGCTCGAGACCAATTACGACTTCGCGTCGAGCGAAGTGGTCGCGATCCTGAACATCGGAGCGGACATCACGAACATCAACATCACCCAGGGCGGCGTGCCCTTCTTCACCAAGGACCTGCAGGTCGGCGGGAACATCTTCGTCGAGACCGCCCAGCGCAAGTTCAACCTCAGCCAGTCCGAGGCCGCATCGGCCGTGCGCGGCGAATCCGGCGGGCTCGAGATCATCCCGGTGATCGAGCAGGCATGCGAGGGCCTCGCGACGGCTCTGGAGCGTGCGCAGGCCTATCTGCGCACGGCGGGGGAGGCCGGGCCGGTGAGCCGCATCATGCTGTGCGGCGGCAGCGCGATGACGCCCGGCGTGTCGGAGTTCCTGCAGCGGCGCTTCAACGTTCCCTGCGAGATCGCGAACCCCCTGGCCCGGATCTCCTACGAACCGGCGCTCTTCTCGGGACAGGACGTCATGAAGGTGGCGCCCCTCCTGACGGTCGGCATCGGCCTCGCCTTGCGCCGGCTGGGAGACAAGAAATGATCCGGATCAATCTCCTCCCCAAGGAGGATAAGGCCCAGCGCCCGGTCTCGATCACCTTCAAGGCCGGCGACCTCGTGATCCCGGCCGTGCTGCTCGTGGCGAGCGCGCTGGTGATCGTTGGAACCGCGCTTTCCCAGTACTCGC
>VBOS01000008.1 GCA_005893185.1 Candidatus Eiseniibacteriota bacterium | reverse complement strand
CGTCGAAGCTCACGGCGACCTGAACCCATTTCGAGAGCGGGATGGCGCGCGTCGAGAAATACGCGCGCGGCGGGCCCGCCTCCTCGGGCTGGAACGCGAACATCAGCCTCCCGCGCCCGCCGGCCGGTCCCTGCGCGATCAGGCCGTCGTGGTAGCCGGGGCTCGCCAGGAACGCCAGCGGCGGGCGGGCGTCGGACCCGAGCACCGAGAACATCCAGCTCTGCTCGCTCGCCACCTGGGTCCAGCGCGCCGCGATCGGCGTGTCCTCGTACTGGCCGTAGGCGTTGAGGTAGATCCACGCCTCGATCGTGAGGCTGCTGCCGGCCTCGAGCACCGGGTTGTAGGGGACGTAGACGAACGAGTCGATGGAACGCGTGAAGAGCCGCGCCCCGCGAATCCGCCCGAAGTCGGTGCGCGTATCGACTCCGGCGCGGCCCGCGATGCGAAAGGGACCGGCGTCTGCGACCAGCGTTCCGCCCGTCTCGTCCATGTGCCAAAGCCCGGCCGTGACGCTGTCGGAGGCGATCCCGGCGCTTGCGTCCTGTCCGCCCGAGCCCCGCGGGGCGTGCGCGCAACCGCAGGCAGCTGCAGCTGCGAGCGCGAGCACGGCGATCGCATCCACCCTCCGGCGGGTCGCGGGGCGGGCCGTGGCGCGGTGGCCCCCCGTGCGAGCGCTTGGCGCCACTGCCGTCACGGCAGGCCTCCGACCGCGCGCAGCTGGGCCATCGCGCGCTGCTCCGCCTCGCGGTCGCCGGCGGCGTGGAAGAGCCGGACCATCTCGACGAGGATCTCCGGCTCGCTGCACGCCTCGATCACCGGCCGCCAGGTGGCGGCGGCGGCAGCGTCGCGGCCCGTGGCCTGCTGGGCGAGCCCCAGGCCCAAGCGGATGCTGGTTTCCCCGGGCGCGATCGCGGCCGCGTGCTGCAGCAGGGCGAGCGCGGTCGCCCCGTCGTGAACCCCGAGCGCGATCCGGGCCGCGCCCGCCAGCACCTCCGGGTTCCCGGGCGCGACGCGGGCGGCCTGCAGCGCGGCGGCACGCGCCTGACGGGCGTCACCCCGCAGCCCCAAGACCGTGGCGTAGGCCAGGAGAATCTTGGGGTCGTCGCCCTCGACCAGGAGCCGCGCGTGCAGTGAGTGAAGCGCCTTCAGCGTGTCGTTCGCGAACCAGGCCGGAATCCTCCCGAAATCGGGGCCGATCTCGTACAGCACCGCCGGGTGCGGGAACGTGACGCGCCGCGGCGTGAGCCCGGGCACCACGCCGGTGGTGTCGAGCAGATGATAGAACTTTGGGCGCGTCTCCGCTTCCGGCCACGAGAAGTAGAGCCACCGCACGTGGTTCTCGCGCGCGTAGCGCGCCAGATCGGGCAGCGAGTCGGCGAACGGGAACGGCAGGCCCTCGACGCCGGCGTGAAAGGCGACGTGCCACTTGCGCGCGATCAGCCGGTCGCCGGGCCGCTTGAGCTCCCGCAGCGTCGCCGCGCATTCCAGCACCTCGACCGGGAGCTGATCGATCACGCGCGCCTGGACCGCGACCGACTGCCGGACCGCGAAGCCGAGCGGGATCGCAGCGAGCGCCGGCTTGAGCCAGAAGCGCCCCTGCCGTCCGAGCGCGAGCGCCAGCAGCGGCGAGCCGAAGGCGATCGCGGGAAGCGTCGCGTAGACGGGCACGAGCGCCACCGAGTAGCGCTCGGAATGAAACGTCGGAACCAGCGTGAGGAAGAGCAGCGCCCCGGCCACACCCAACGGCCACAGCCGGCGCAGCGTCCCGTCCCGCGCCCCCAGCACGACGCCGAGGATGCCGGCCATCGCGACCGGCCAGCCGAGCACGCTCCGGGCATCGAGCCGCATGTGATCGCCCACGTTGAACAGCATGCGACCGAAGACCGCGCCGGGGTCGCGACGGATCACGTCCATGAGCGACTTGAACTGGGGCTGGAGCTCGTTCTGATAGGTGTCCCACGGGATGCCTTTGGCGCGTGCGAACACTTCGTATGCGATGTTGTGGTGAAGCTGGAACGAGAAGGCGCCGCCGTGGGCGAGCGAGTAGAGCACCCACGGCACGACCGGCGCGAAGAAGCCGGCCGCGAACGCGAGCGCTTCGCGCGCCCGATGCCGGCGAGGGGCCGCCGCGAGCGGCGTGGGCTGCGGCACGCGGCACGCCCGTCGCCGCGCGCTCATGCGCCGGTTTCCGGGTCTGCGGCGTGGCGCCTCCGGCGGCGGCCCCCGTCGCCCCGCCGAGCGCGGCGATCAGGCCCGCCGGCAGCAGGTAGATCGCGTTGTAGCGCGTGAGGAAGGCCACGGCCGCGAGGAGCCCCGCACCCGGCATCGCGCGCGGCCCGCGCGATGCGAGCAGGAGGTAGAGCGCCCCGGCCTGGAGCATCAGCGCCAAGGCGTCGGTGGTCGCAGCGTAGCCATAATGGAAGAAATGGGCGTTGGTCGCCGTGAAGAGCACTCCGAGCAGCGCGACACGCGCGCCCACGCGGCGCCTGAGCAGGAAGAACCAGGCGAGCAGCGCGCCGGTCATCGCAGCCACCGAGAGCAGCTGGGCGGCGAGGAAGAGGTCGCGGACGATGAAGCCCGCGAGCGCGAGCGTGACCTCGTAGACCGGGCCGACCACGCCGTAGCGCGCGGGCACGATCCTGCCTTGCTGCACCATGCGCGCCCCGCGCGCGTAGTCGCCGTAGAAGTCGGTCTCGGTCATGTAGTCGCCGATCTTGTGCGGACCGGCGACCATGGCGAGCAGCGCGGCCGCGAACAGCGCAGCCAGCGCGAAGGCCGCCCACGTGAGAAGCCGCGTCTCCGCGGGCGGGATCTCGGCGCCGCCGTGCAGGGAATGCGGGCGTCAGAGCATAGCGCATCGCGCGGGAAGCCCGCGTCACGAGCGGCCCCGAGCCGTCCTTCGGCTTGCGGGCGTTGCCGGCGTTGCGGGCGGCGGCTCTTCGCGGGCGCGCCGCGCTCCCGTATGCTCGAAGCGTGCAATCGGAAGGCACGGGAGGCGATCGGGGCGGCCAGCGAGCCGTCGATGTCGGGCTGTGCCTCGCATGCCGCCACTCGCGCCGGGTGCCCACGCCGCGCGCCACGTACTGGCTGTGCGAGCTTTCCGCGATCGATCCGCGCTTCGAGAAGTACCCGCGGTTGCCTGTGCGCGCGTGTTCCGGCTACGAGCCGGGCGAGACGGGAGGCTAGCGCGGCTGCCCCAGATCTCCTAGGGCAGCAGCACCAACCTGCGCGATTCGACGAGCCCGGGCGTGACGAGGCGCGCGATGTAGAGCCCGGCGGGGAGACGGACGCCGCGCGGGCCGGCGGCGTCCCAGCGCGCCTCGTGGTGTCCCGCGGTCTGCTCGCCCGAGACCACGCGGGTGATCAGGCGGCCGTGGACGTCGTACACCTCGAGCGAGACCGGGGCGCTCTGCGGGAGGTCGAAAGCGAAGCGCGTCTCGCGCGAGAGCGGGTTGGGCCGCGGCGGGTAGAAGCGCAGCGCGGATGGCGGCGTGGGCGTCACGCCCACGTTGCTGCCGAGCTTGGGCCGCGCGACCAGATGAACGACCAGGCTCGCAGCTGCCGTCGCCCCCGGCAGCGGCTCGTCCGAGTTGGTGAACGTGAGCGTGGCTTCGTAGGTCGTGTCCTTGACCGCGCCTGTGTCGTCGAAGTGGAGCGTGTAGCGCCGGCCGGTGCCCGCCACCAGCGCGGGGCTGAAGCCGCCCGCGATCGAGAAGCGGCCGCCGCCCCCTGCGATGACGGCCCCGTCCACCGAGAGCCGCGCCTGGAGCGCCCCGTAGCCCCTGTCGTGGACGGCGACGGCGCTGTCGCGGAAGCCGCCGGTCTCGAGGTTGCCGAAATCGAGCGAGTCCTCCACCACGATCGCGCTCGAATCGAGCGATGCGACCGCGTGGGCGAGAACGCGCCCCGAGAGCAGCACGTTCTTGGTGAGCGAGTCGGGCGCGTCGGTCGAGATCGCGAGCGTTCCGGTCTTCACGCCCGTGCTCCCGGTGCCCAAGCCGATCGAGTGGTTGGTGGTGGCGCCCGCGAGCGTCGAGAAGCTCCCGGCCGGGACCGTGAAGCCCGCGGGGGCGGTGAACGAGTAATCGAGATCGTCCGCGGGCGGGATCGCGGAGTCGGTCACACCGAGCGTCTGGTTCGCGGTCGCGCCCACGATCACAGAGCCGAAGTCGAGCTGCGAAGCGGCCGCGATCTTCGATGCGACCTGCACCGTGCACACCACCGGCAGGTGGTCGGACGCGTTCTTGAGCGCGGTCGCGATCGTGAGGCCCACGGCGGTGTTGAAGCCGCCGCCGTCCACGTCGGTGTTGAAGTGGTTGCCGTCGTTGCCGTATGCGAAATAGCCGCCCGGCACCACGTCCACGCCCTCGCCGTTCTGCATCACGGTGCTGCTGAGGAACAGGTCGAAGCGGTCGTCGAGCCCGCCGCCCGAGAAGCTCCCGCACGAAGTGTTGCATGGGCACTGGGAGTAGTAGGGGGCATAGCCCGGGATCACGTGCCAGTCGCCGGGCATGTTGAGCGGGTCGACGCCACGCCCGTCGTTGTCCGCCTGGGACTCCGTGAGCCGGATGTAGCCGCCCTCGTATGCGCCGTAGAAGTTGGTGTCCCCGCCGATCAGGAAGTTCGTGTTGGCGGGCGCCAGGTTGAGCGTGTTGCGGATGTCGGTGCACTCGAGGCGGCGCGTGGTCGAGTCGACAGTTGCCGGGCCCCCGGCCTTGAGGTGCATGGAGTAGACGCGGAAGGTGGCGTTGATGTTCGTGTAGCCCACCGGCGTCACGCGCGTGAGCAGCACGTCGCGCGGGCCGTTGTAGAAGACTGCGCCGCCTTCGACGGAGGGAATCGACTGGAGCGTGAAGAATGCGCTCGAAGCCCACTGGCCCGGCTCCACCACGTTGAGCACGTTGGTGAGGAACGAATCTCGGCCGGCGTCGCTGTTCAGCTCCTGCACGACCAGCACGTCGGCCCCGATGTTCGCCATCACGGTGCGGAAGTAGGGTTGCCGCGCGGCGAGGTTGTAGTCGGGATATGCGAACATGTTCCATGTGACGACCCGCAGCGCGTGGGCGGGCGGCGGGCAGATGACGAGTGCCGCGAGCAGCGCGGCGCCCGTTCCGGCGAGGCGCGCGCGGCTCACCGCACGATCGCGAGGCGCGCGCTCTGCGCCTCGAGCCCCGGGCCGCTCAGGCGCGCGAAGTAGATGCCGGCGCCCAGCGTGCCGCTCGCGCCGCGCCCGTTCCAATCCAGGCTGTGGCGCCCCGGTTCGAATGTGCGGTCGGCGACGACCGCGACCCGCCGTCCGTG
>VBOS01000066.1 GCA_005893185.1 Candidatus Eiseniibacteriota bacterium | reverse complement strand
CCGCCCGTGAGCCCGATTCCGTGCTTCGATCCCGCGAGCGACCGCGACGTCTCCCTCTACGACGAGCTGCCCCTATGGTCCGCGCTCGCGGGAGAATTGCTGCTCGAAGGCGTCACTCTGGCGGGCGCGCGCCGGGTGCTCGATCTGGGCTGCGGTACGGGATTCCCATTGCTCGAGATCGCCGAGAGGCTCGGTCCCCGGGCGTTCACCGTGGGCCTCGATCCGTGGCGGGTGGCGCTCGGCCGGGCGCGGGCCAAGGTCTCGCGTTGGTGCCCGCTGAGCGCGGCTGCGGTCTGCGGCCAGGGCGCCGCCCTGCCGTTCCGGGCCGGGGCGTTCGATCTCGTGGTCTCGAACCTCGGCGTCAACAACTTCGATGAAGCTGCGGGCGCGCTGCGCGAGTGCCGGCGGGTGCTGAAGGCGGGCGGCATCCTCGGGCTGTCGTCCAACCTGGTCGGGCACATGCGCGAGCTCTACGCGGCGTTCGAGCGCGCGCTCGCGGTGGCAGGCGACCGCGACGCGGTCGAGCGGTTGAGGCATCACGTCGAGCATCGCGCCACGGTCGCCTCGCTGCGGGCGAGCCTGGAATCGGCTGGGCTCCGGGTCACAATGGTGCGCGAACGCGAGGCCCTCATGCGCTTCGCCGACGCCGACGCGCTGTTCGCGCACCACTTCATCCGGCTCGGGTTCCGCCCCGCCTGGGAGGAGATCGCGGCTCCGGCGTCGCTCGCGGCGGTGCGCGCGGAGCTGGACCGCACGGCGTCGGCTAAGGGCGAGCTGCGTCTCACCATTCCGCTCGCCTATCTCGAGGCCCGCCGGCCCCCGGACCCCGGAGTGCGCTGAGGGCGCGGGTTGCCGCCCGTCGTCGGCCCCTTGGTCCCGCGCGGCCGCTCCGCGCCCCGTCGTCTCGGCATTCGCGCTCCAGTTCTCTCCGGCCGCGGCCGATGCCACATGGGGCCGTGGCGCGCCGTCCTGGTCGCTCCGCTTTCCAGGGCCCGCGCGACGCAGACCGAGGAGGAGACCATGAAGCGAGCCCTCACGGCGGCAGGCTTGATCCTGGTCGCGACCGGGCTGTCGGGCTGTGTGACCGCCGCCAAGTACCACGAGCTGGAGTCGGAGCGCGACATTCTTCACACCGAGCAGGACCGGCTCACGCAGGACATCGCGAAGCTTCAGGACGACGTGGCGGGGCTTCGCGCCGAGGCCGACGCACTGACCGCCAAGCGGGATTCCCTGCGCAGCGAGGGGGATTCGCTGAGGCTCGAGCGGGACACCTTCGAAGGCCAGCGGGACGCCCTCAAGAAGTCCCACGCCGACGCCGTCTCCCACTACGACGCCCTGGTCGCCCAGCTCTCGCAAGAGGTGAAGCAGGGACATCTCCAGATCAAGCGCTACAAGAACATGCTCTCGGTGGACGTCGCCGACAAGATCTTCTTCGCCTCCGGGAGCGCCGAGATCAAGGAAAGCGGCAAGGAGGTCCTGAAGAAGGTGGGCAAGGCGCTCGCGCAGTACTCCGACAAGGTCATCCGCGTGGTGGGACACACGGACAACCTTCCCCTCACCAAGGCTCACCAAAAGCTGTTCCCGACCAACTGGGAGCTTTCGGTCGCCCGTGCCAGTCGTGCGGTTCCTCCAGGACGAGTGCAACATCGATCCTGAGCGGTTGGTGGCGGCGGGGCGCGGACCCTATCAGCCGGTCGCATCCAACGCCACGCCCGAGAGCCGGCAGAAGAATCGGCGCATCGAGATCATGCTGCTCGAGCCGAGCCTCGCCGACGGCGGGAACGTGACGTCGAAGAATCCGTAGGGAGGTACCCGAAGGGGAGCTCGGGCGCGGGCGGCTCCGGAAGGAAGCGCCTACTTCTTCGGCCCGGGAGCCTTTCCGGCGGGGGGCTTCGCGGCGGCGGGTGCCGCGGGAGCGCTCGGCTTCGCCACCAGATCCTCGAGCGTCGCGTCCACCGCCCGGTCCACCGAGTACTTGGGGATCGTGACGGCATATTCGAAGCCGGAGCGCGCCGCGTAGCGATCGCCCTCCTTGCCCGGCACAGGCGCGCCGATCCGCAGCACCAGCGCGCCGCCGGGTGCGGCCGCGCTGTCGCTGGCCGCCGGCGCGTGCGTGAGAACGACCGTGGCCTCGGGCGCGGCGAGCCCGTACGAAGCTTCGCTCTCCGGTCCGGCCGGAGCGTCGAGCGACATTCCGCACAGCGTGCGAACCAGGCTCTCGACCTTCTGGGCGTCGAGTGAGACTTTCGCCTTCGCCGCCGGCATGCGCACGCTCCAGCGCCCGTCCTTCTTCGCGAGCTCGAAGCTTCCCTTGTGGTTGCTGATCCCGATCCCCGAGACCGAATCGGCTGCGACCGGGACCACGTTGCGCTCGACCCACGAGCCCGGGTCCGCCGGCACGTCGTAGGCGCTGAGGCCGCTCGCCTCGTAGACCGGATCCTTCCCGCCCAGCCGGACGTGACTGGTCTGGTAGCGCGGCGAGGTCCCCAGGAACAGCTCAGCCACCGGCTTGCCCCCGGCCTTCTCGAAGATCCGGATCCGGCGCTCGAACTCGGTGTCCGCCACCTTGAGCGCAGCGTGGTTCTTGCGGTTGCTCACGACCGGCCGGCCGGCGCTCAGGTGCTCGATGTCCTGGATCAGCTTCTCGACCTTGCTCGCGGTCGCGGGGTAGCCCTTGGGGCTCTCGAGCGCCCACGCGCCGCCCGCGCGGTCGAGCGCGACCGAGGCGCCCGTGCCGTCTGCGACCTCGACCTTCTGAGGGGTCATGGAGGCGAGCGCCGGGACCAGCGGCTGTTCCTTCACGGCCGCCCGGCTCGTCGGAAAGACGAGCTGGAGGAGCCCGAGGATCAGGATCTGCGCGGCGAGAACGCCGGCGAGCATGCGCTGCGTCCGGTCCACGCTCAGCCCTCCGCGCGGGCTTCGAGCGCCCGGCCACCGGGCGCGGTCGCCCGCACGATCGGCGTCATGCGCCGCCGCCGCGCGGCGCGCGCGAGCCCCAAGGCCGAGAGCAGGGCGATCGGCACGAGGTAGTTGATCGCCTCGAGCATCACCTCGGTTTGCTTGGAGAGGCGCTCGATCCGCCGCGGGGCGGCGCTGCGCGTCCGGATCGCGATCAGGTCGTTGTCGAGATTCATCCAGTCGAGCAGGTTCTGGACGAAGCCCAGGTTCTCGACGAATGAGCCGCCGAGCTGTCGGCCCAGGACGCGCGCCACCAGATCGCTCACGAACTCCGCGTCGCCGACGACGGCCAGGCGGGTTTCGGCGGATCGCGCGAGCGGAACCTCCTTGCGCGTGGAGTCTCCCGGCGCCCTGGGCGCTTCCTTTCCCGCGAAGTAGCTCTCGAAGCTTCCCTGCAGGGCCGCCGCGACCAGGTGAGGCTTGGTTCCCTGCGGCACCGTATAGCTCACGCTGCCCGCCTTGGTGACGTCGTCGTCGGTCCACGAGCGCTCCGATGAGGCGAGGATCGGGATCACAGCCAGCTTCTTGTCCGCGGGCGGCGTCACCTCGATCGGGCTTCCCCAGTAGACCCGGACCGCCTCGAGCTTGCCTGTGACCGCACGGTTCTTGAGCCCGGTGTCGCGAATATCGACCAGGTACGGATAGGGCCGCATCACCCAGGTCTGAATCGCGCCGAAGGGTGTGTTGCGGATCTCGGGGACGGGCAACGGCTGGTTGCGGTCGTCGAGCAGCAGCGTCTTCGAGATCTCGATGCCGAAGTGCTTGAGCCACGGCGCGAGCCCCGAGTCCACCGGGCGCACGCTCAAGCCCTGTTGGCCGAAGCTGGTCTCGTAGCTGCCGGCGCAGACGATCACGCGGCCGCCGCGCATCAGGTACTGATCGAGGTTGTAGACCGCGCGCTCGTTCCAGTTCTTGGGCTTCAGGACCAGCAGGACGTCCACCTCGCCGGGAACGCCCTCTGCGCCCTCGAGCGAGACGTCGCGCACGTTGTACTCCTGGCGCAGCAGGTTCTTCACCTGATCGAACTCGGGCGGGGGCTGCTGCGGCGTCTGCCCCTGCATGCGGAGCTGCATCAGCACATCGGGCGGGATCGAAGGCTGCGGGGTCACAACGCCGACCGTCTTCAGGAACCCCGGCGCCCTGCGCTTGAGCGAGTTCTCGATCAGCTCGCGGATGCTCGCAGACGAGACCTGCCCGGTGGCGAGCGGAATCGGCTCGCTCTGGTTCCCGACCGAGAGGTAGCCGGAAAGGTGGAAGTTCTCGCGGCTGAAGAGGCCCATGGACATGGGCTGGGCGCCGAACCTCCGCGCGACATCGGCCTCCTGCGCCGCGTCAGCGGGGACGATCTCCTCGTAGGTGAAGCGGTCCTTCCCGGTCTTCTTGAGCTCGCCGGCCGCCTTGCGGATGGCCTCCGGGACGTCCTTGAACACATGCGGCATCTTGTCGGGGGTGATCACCGCCGTGAACTTCACCGGCTGGCCCACGCGCTCGAACAGCTCCCCGCTGCCGCGGAACCCGAACACGACCTTCTTGATCCCGCGCGTCAGGTCGTATTCCAGGTTGCGCAGCCGCACGTCCACGTCGCCGTCGGGCATCGGCTCCACGTCGATCAGGTCCTCGAACCCGTAGCGGGTGTACTGGTCGCCGTACTTGACCACGATGGCGAAGTAGGCGTTGACGATGCCGCTCTCGTACTTGGACGCGAGCCGGAAGGGCGTGCTCGTGACGCCGAAGCGGTCGCTCGCCTCCTGCTCCAGGCGGTCGTTCGATCCGGGATCGATGATCTCGACGGCTTGGGGTGCGTGCGCTTGGAGAAGTAGCCGTAGATGGTGAGGTCATCGTCGAGCGATGAGACCAGCTTGCGCGTGGCGCCTGAGATCGAAAACGCCTGGTCGCGGGTGAGGTCGAGGCGGGCCACGTCCCAGCGCGAGATCAGCGCGCTGAACGCGACCAGGTTGGCGCCGAGGAGCGCCAACGTCACAGCCACGCCGACATGCCGCATGCGCTTCGCGTCCACTTTCTAGGTCCAGCGGCGGGCCCGAACCGCCATCACGGATCCCGCGAGGAAGAACAGGCAGAGCGACGCGTAGTAGACCAGGTCGCGCAGGTCCACCACGCCGCGCGCCACGCTCTCGAACCGGGCGCCGGTCCCGATCGCGCGCAGCACGGCGGCGGTGCGGTCGGAGAACAGCCCGGCGAACGACTCGGTGCCGATGCCGTAGAGCCCCAGGCACACGACCAGGCCGAGGATGAAGGCCAGGATCTGGTTCTCGGTCGTAGCCGACAGGAACTGGCCGACCGCGAGATAGGCGGCCCCGAGCATGAGCGCGCCCAGGTAGCCGCCGATCACAGGGCCCCAGTCGAGCTTGCCGACCAATGCGACCGAGATCGGGAGCGCAGCGGTGAGGGCGAGCCCGCACGCCAGCAGGATCCAGCTCGCGAGGAACTTCCCGGTGACGAGCTGCACGTCACGCACCGGCAGGGTGAGCAGCACCTCGAGCGTGCCCTGCTTCTGCTCCTCCGCCCACAGGCGCATCGTGATCGCCGGGACCAGGAGGATCATGAGCAGCGGCAGTGGGCCGAACAGCCCGCGCAGATCCGCCATGCCGCGCGTGAAGAACGCCTGGAGGTTGAAGAAGGTGAAGAGCGCAGCGCCCGCGAACACCGTCAGGAACACGTATGCGATCGGGGAGTCGAAATAGGCGCGCAGCTCGCGCACCGCCACCGCGCGCACCGGGCTCGGGATGCGGCCTGCGCCGCCAGCGGACGCCGCGCTCACGCCACGACCTCCGCCGCCGACTCGGTCAGCTCGCGGAACACCTGCTCGAGCGAGCGGTCGTCGCGCTTCAGCTCGCGCATGCGCCAGCCGCGCGCCCGCGCCAGGTCGGCCACCGCCTCGCCGATCTCATGGTCGCCGGCCAGGTGCATGCGAAAGGCGTGGAACCCGTCGCCGCGGTCGCTCGAATCTGCGCTCACGACGCCCTCCAGGTGGCCCAGCTCCTCGCGCACCTGGGCCGGATCGCGGGTCGAGAGCACTGCGACCTGCACCCGCGAGCGCGTGATCTCGGCCAGCGCTCCGTCCGCCCGCACCTGCCCGTCGATCAGGATCACCACCCGGTCGCATGCCGCCTCGACCTCCGGCAGGATGTGCGTGGAGAGGACCACGGTCTTGGTCTTCCCCATGCGGCGGATGAGCTGGCGCACCTCGACGATCTGGTTCGGGTCGAGCCCGGTCGTGGGCTCGTCCAGGATCAGGATCTCGGGATCGTGGAGGATCGCGGCCGCGAGCCCGACGCGCTGGCGGTAGCCCTTCGACAGCTGGCCGATCGGGCGGGTGAGCACGTGACCGATGCCGCATTCCTCGACCACCCTTGCCAGCCGGCGGCGGCGGGTCACGGCGTCGAGGCCGCGCATGTCGGCCATGAACTCGAGGTACTCCTGGGCCACCATGTCGAGGTAGAGCGGGGCGTTCTCGGCCAGGTACCCGATCTTCCTCTGTACCTCGAGCGGGTGGCTCACGACGTCGAGCCCGGCGACCGTCGCGGAGCCGGCGGTGGGGAGGAGGTAGCCCACCACGATCTTCATCGCCGTGGTCTTGCCCGCGCCGTTGGGGCCGAGCAGGCCGACGATCTCGCCCTTGGAGATCGAGAACGAGACGCCTTTGAGGGCGTGCGTCTCCCCGTAGGTCTTCTCGAGGTTGCGGAGCTCGATCATCGGAGTGGGCGGTGCCGACGCGCGGTGCTTCGTCCGAAACACATCTGCCGCGCGGTGCCGGCGGCGCGACGCATGTTCTTAGCCACAGCGAACGCGCGTGTCAACTGCCGGCCGCGAGGTTTGGCAGATTCCGGACACCTGAGGGGGCGCGACCGGAGCCCGATGCGACCGGGCCCCATTGCCGATCGGGGCGGATCCGCATAGCCTGCGACCCCGATGAAACCATGGCGCCGGACCGGGCTGCCAGTGCCTTCGGGAGCGCGCCGCGATCCCCGTGGGCCGTGGGCGGCGGACGCTTTCAGGAGTTCCGGCTTCCTGCCGATGATTCCTCCGTGCCCGACCGCCTGACGATGGGATCCCCCGCGCAAGATGCACGCACCGGTCGCACGGCAGCTGCCGACCGCGGGGGGCGGGCGGTGGGGCTCGCCCGCACCGCCCTCTCCCGCCCGCATGCGCCTTTCCGCGCGCTGCCGCCCCGCTACATCGTGGTGGACACCGAGCGGCAGCGGCTCTCCTGGGTCGAGGGCGATGCGGTCGTGGCGGAATACCCGGTCTCGACGGCGCTCGCGGGGATCGGGGGCGAATCCGGCTCGCTCAAGACCCCTCCCGGCTGGCATCGCGTCCACGCCACGATCGGCTCAGGCGAGCCGGCGGGCGCCGTGTTCGAGAGCCGCGTGCCCACCGGCGCGCTGTGGCGCGGCGAGGCGCGCGATGAGGATCTCATCCTGACCCGGGTGCTGACGCTCGAAGGCTCCGAGGACGGCGTGAACCGCGGGGCCGGGCGCGACTCGCTCGAGCGCTACATCTACATCCACGGCACCAACCACGAGGCGTCCCTGGGCAAGCCCGCATCGCACGGCTGCGTGCGGATGTCGAACGCATCCGTGCTCGAGCTCTTCGAGCGCGTGCGTCCCGGCGATCCAGTCGTGATCCTGGAGGGTGTCGAGCGACCGCTGCCCGATCCATTCGGGCCCGGCCGCTTCCATTTCGCCGGGCTGGGCGGCAGCGGCATGAGCGCGCTCGCCCAGTTCTTGGGGCTACGGGGCGGGCGCGTGAGCGGGAGCGATCGCGCCTTCGACCGCGGCGAGCGGGCCGATGAGCGTGCAGCCCTCGAACGGCTCGGGATCGCGATCCATCCCCAGGACGGATCGGGGCTGACCGACGACTGCGCAGCCCTGGTGGTCTCGACCGCGGTCGAGGAGCAGGTGCCGGACTTCGCGGCGGCGCGCGCGCATGGGATCCCGGTCGTTCACCGCTCGGAGCTGCTCGCCCATTTCGTTGCGACCCACCGCACGCTGGCGGTGACCGGCACGAGCGGCAAGTCCACGGTGGTCGCGATGGCGTTCGAGATCCTGCGCGGCGCAGGGCGCGATCCCTCCGTCATCACAGGCGGCGAGCTGATCTCGCTGCGGCGCTCGGGGCTGCTCGGCAACGCATGGGCCGGACGCTCGGGGCTGCTGGTGATCGAGGCCGACGAGAGAGCGCGATCACCGGGAGCCGAGCGAGGTCGCGCGCCTGTTCGAGACGTTCAAGAGCCGCACGCGCGAGCGCCTGGTGGTGGGGGAGGACGAGAACCTTGGCACTCTCGCCGCAGGCGCAACGGTCTTCGGATTCACTCCGCGGGCGGCTGTGCGCGCGGAGGTCGCAGAGCAGTCCGCGACCGGCAGCCGCTTCGCGGTCGGCGGCGTGCGCTTCACGCTGCCCGCTCCCGGATGGCACAACGTCCAGAACGCGGTCGCAGCCATCGCGGCCTGCCAGGCGCTCGATGTGCCGCTCGCCGACATGGTGGCGCCGCTCGCGGGCTTTCAGGGGGTGGCGCGCCGCTTCGAATCGGTGGGGGTGGCGCGCGGGATCGAGGTGGTGGACGACTTCGCGCACAATCCGGCGAAGATCGCGGCCGCGATCGCGACCGCGCGCGCCCGCGCCGGCCGCGTGCTCGCCGTGTTCCAGCCGCACGGCTACGGGCCCACTCGCTTCCTGTGGCGCGATTTCGTGGAGACCTTCGCCAGGGTCCTGGGTCCGGAGGACCGCCTGTGGATGCTGGAGGTCTTCTACGCGGGCGGCACGGCCCGGCGGGACTTCTCGGCGGCCGCGATCGTCGCCGAGATCGCCGCGCGCGGCGCGCGGGCCGAGTTCGCCGAGTCGCGGGCGTGGCTGGTGCACCGCATCGCCGCCGAGGCGCGCGCGGGCGACCTCGTGCTCGTGATGGGGGCGCGCGACCCCTCGCTCACCCTCCTCGCGCAAGATGTGCTGGGCGCGCTGGCCTGAGCGTGGGGGCCGATGTGGCGCGGCGTCGGGGCCTTGCCCGCAGCCGGGGCGGACCCACTTCAGCATCAGATTTTGCTCTGCGACAATAGCCGGCAGTCGTACCCGTCGATCCGGCAAGGCGGGGCGTCGTTCGGGCGGGCATACCCGGAGTGACTCGATGTTCCTGCGCGTTCCACTCTGCGCCGCGCTGTTGTGCTGCGCGTTGCCGGCCGCGTGCGTGGCCGCAGCGAGCGATCCTGATCTCGCGCTGGCGCTCACCACTCCCGCGATGACGGAAGCCAAGAGCCGCACATGCGCCACGCCCGAGCCGACGGCGCAGGAGAGGGCGAAGCTCACATCGCTCCGGCGCTCGTTCGCGCAGGGCCCAGCTGCCACGGTGGGCGGCACGATCCAAGTCGCGCTCCACGTGATCCACGACGGCGCTCAGGGCAACGTCTCCGACGAGCAGATCGAGGAGCAAGTGCGCGAGCTCAACCACAATTTCCTCGGCACCGGCTACCGCTTCTCGCTCGCATCTGTGGATCGCACCGACGACGGACGCTGGTTCAGGCTCCTGCCCGGCACCGGTGAGGAGAAGCACATGAAGCAAGCCCTGGCGATCGATCCCGCACACCGGCTCAACGTCTACACGTGCTCTCCCGGGCACGACCTCCTGGGCTGGTCGTACTTCCCGTTCTCGTTTCCCGAGGACAACTTCATGCACGGGGTCGTGATCCACTACGGGTCGCTTCCGGGCGGACCCATCGTTCCCTACAACCTGGGCCGGACGCTCACGCATGAGGTCGGCCACTACCTGGGCCTGCTCCACACGTTCCAGGGGGGCTGCAGCGAGCCGGGTGACTACGTGGCGGACACGCCCGCCGAGGCGACGCCGAACTACCTGTGCCCCGACAGCCGGAACACCTGCCCGGCGCCGGGTGACGATCCGATCCACAACTACATGGACTACAGCCCCGATGCCTGCTACACGGAGTTCACGGCCGGTCAGGACGTGCGGATGGACGCGATCGTCCCGTTCTACCGACCGAGCCTGCTCGACGCTCGGCTCGCGTTCGAGCCGCCAGCGGTACCCGCGGCCGGCGTTCCGGACATGCCGCGAGTGCTCGCGTTCCGCGGCGGGTGGCCGAACCCGTTCCGGGACGAGACCGTGGCATCTGGTCGCGAGCGTGATCGACGCCATGATGCCGCCGGGCGACCACAGTGCGCCGTTCCGCGCCGCGAAGCTGCCCGCAGGCCTCTACTTCGCCAAGCTGCGCGTCGACGACACACCGCTCACCCAGGGCTTGATGCACGTTCCTTAGAGGGGGTCTCAAAACCGGGTGTCGTCATGAGCGCAACTGCCCCAGGATGATGAGGGCACAGCCAAGTTGGCAGAACCAGATAGTGTGAAGTCTTTCGCTCCCAGCGGATCAGGAGCGCACGAAAGTGGTTGTGCCAGCTGTTGGTCCGCTCGGGCACCCAGCGGCGTCGCTTCCCGCGCACACAGCCGACCAGCGGCGGCTCACCGCGGCGGCGGATGTGGGGAACGATCCCGCGCCACCGGATCCCGGCCTCGACGTCTGCGTGGTCGTATCCCTTGTCCAAGCAGCAGTGCGTCGGCCGCTTCTGAGCGCCGAGCGCATGGCGCTTCGCGTCATCGAGGGTCGGCAGCGCCATCCACTTGTCGTGGACGTTCGCCCCGGACAGCACCAGACCGAGGGGAATCCCCTTCGCGTCGGTCAGGACATGCCGCTTCGTGCCGCTCTTGGCGCGGTCCGTCGGGTTCGGACCCGTATCAGCCCCCCCCTTTGGCGCCTTGACGATCACGCTGTCGAGGCTCGCCCACTGCCAGTCGATCCCCTTCTTCAGATCGTAGTACAACAGCAGGGTCTCCCAGAGCTTGGCGAAGACCCCACGCCACACCCACTCGGTGAACCGCCGGTGACAGGTCGCCCCCGAGCCGAACTCCCTCGGCAGTGCCCGCCATTGGCACCCGTCCGCAGCCGGTACACGATCCCGCTGAAGATCTGGCGGTCATCCACCCGCGGCCGCCCGCCCTTCGGCTTGGGTCTCGCTCGCGGCAGCTTCCCCTTCACCGCCTGCCACAACTCATCCGGCACACCGGCATAGCGCGCGTCCATGCGCACCACCTCCTAACCCGCTATCTTTCATGCGGATCGATGGCCGTCAAGCAGTCTTGAGACCGGCTCTAGGGACGTGAGTCGATTCCAGTCCGGATCGGCACCCGTGCCTTTTCGAAAACTTCACACGCGGGCCGAGACCTCGTGGATA
>VBOS01000007.1 GCA_005893185.1 Candidatus Eiseniibacteriota bacterium | reverse complement strand
AGCCTTGAATTCAGTTGCCGCGGTCGTGGAGCGTGGCATGGAGTTCACCCTCTACGACCGGCCCGGCGATCGTCAATCCTCGCTCCCAGCCCGCCCTCACCCCCGCGCGCCCGCCTGCTCCGCGTGCTGCTCGATCAGCTTCTCGACCACCTCGGGCTCGGCGAGCGTGGTCACGTCGCCCATGCCGTCGTACTCGCCGGCGGCGATCTTGCGCAGGATGCGGCGCATGATCTTCCCGCTGTGGGTCTTCGGCAGTCCCGGCGCCACATGAATGACGTCGGGGGTGGCGAACGCGCCGATGGCGTGCCGCACCTGCTCCTTGAGCGCACCCTGCAGCTCGCTCCCGCGCGCGCCGCTGAAGTCCGAGGCCACGATCACGTAGGCGTAGATGCCCTGGCCCTTGATCGGGTGCGGGAACCCGACCACAGCCGCCTCTGCCACCGCCTCGTGCGCGACCAGCGCGCTCTCCACCTCGGCGGTGCCGAGCCGGTGGCCCGACACGTTGAGCACGTCGTCGATCCGCCCGGTGATCCAGTAGTAGCCGTCCTCATCGCGCCGGCAGCCGTCGCCGGTGAAGTAGGGCCCGCGATACTGCTTGAAGTAGGTGTCCTGTGCGCGCCTGGCCGGGCCACGGTGTCGCCAGGCACAGCGCGCCGCTCACGCCGTTGCCCTCGATCACGCGGCCGCTCTCGGGCATCGGAATTGCTCGCCATGCTGAATGCGTGCTGCCGACTGTCCGATTCTCCTGTCGCGTTGCTGCCAAGCGGCAGTACGATGGCAGCGGTCCGCCCGGTCCGGGGGTCGCCGATGAGCGCCCGAGCTTCGATTTCCGCCTTCGCCCGTCTGCCGCTCTGCGCCGCGGCGCTGGCTGCCTGCGTCTCGGTCTGCCTTGCGTCGCGACCTGCCCCCAGCGCTTTGCGGGCGGATTCCCCCGATTCCCTGCGGTCGTTCCCCAGCGCGAGCGCACTGCCATGGGGCGGATCCCTGCAGGCCAGGCGCGGCGAGGGGGCCCGATGGGCCGAAGCCGGGCCGCTCGCCGCCATCCACCCGAATACGGCCCTCCTGACGTCCGGCTGCATCGGTTGGACCACGCTCGAAGCCGGAACGAATCTGGTCCGCATCTGGGGAAGTCTGGTCTACGACTCGTCGCGCGAGCGCATGATCCTGTTCGGGGGGGCCTGGCACGGAGGCCCATTCAACGACGTATGGGTCCAGTCTCTCTTGGGGCCGCCGGGGTGGGCGAGGCTCCCCACGTCTGGCGATCCGCCCCCCGATGGATGGAACGCCGCGATCTACGACCCGGCCCGCGATCGCCTGGTGGTCTTCCGCCCCGGCGTGGGCGAAGTGTGGGAGCTTTCGCTGTCGGGAACGCCCACGTGGAGCCGGCTCGCGACGTCCGGAGCGCCGGGCCTCGGCACGATGTTCACCGTCGCGTACGATTCCTTGGGCGACCGGGCAATCGTTTTCGGTGGGCGGAACGAAGACAACGACCCCGCCACGGGAACGTGGGCGCTGACGCTCGCCGACCTCGCCTGGAGCCCCCTGCCCGACGGCCCCGCGGACTACGACTCCAAGGCCTTCTACGATCCCAGGCGAGACCGGCTCCTGGTCGTGGGCGGGGCCATGGACGGTTCAGGAGGCCCGCTGTACGCGCTCACGCTGTCGGGCACGCCCCAATGGTCCTACGTCGGCACGATCGGAACGTACCCCACCGTTCGAGGCGAGTACGGAACGGCCTACGATCCGGTGCACGATCGCGTGTTCGTGTTCGGCGGCTATCGGTCGGGAGCCTTCATCAACGATGCGTGGCAGTTGGACCTCGCGGCCGCTACGCCGACCTGGAGCCAGGTCACGGCCGCGAATCCGCCGCCGCCGCGAAGCATCCCGTACGCCATCTACGACGCGCCGCGCGATCGCTGGATCGTCTTCGGCGGCCGAAACCTGCAGGATACCTGGGCGCTCCCGACCGACGCGCCTCTGGCCTGGTCGCGGCTCGACGATCCGCACCGCGTGCCGTCCCCGCGCGCCGCCCACAGCGCGATCTGGGACGCGCCACGCCAGCGCATGGTCGTGTTCGGCGGCGAGGGCTGGGACGATCCCACCATGTCCGACGTGCGCAGCCTCGATCTCTCCGGGCCTCCGACCTGGTCGCTTCTCGCGATCACGGGGCCGGAGCCGGCCGGCCGGGCGAGCCACAGCGCGATCCTCGACCCGGCGCGTGACCGCATGATCGTGTTCGGCGGGAGGGAAGGCACGAACGCGCGGCTTCTCGCCGACGCCTGGTCGTTCTCGCTCGCGGGCACGCCCGCCTGGACCCAGCTCGCTCCGACAGGGCCTCCGCCTGGGAAGCGCAGTTCACACACCGCGATCCACGATCCGGTGCGCGACCGGATGATCGTGTTCGGCGGCTACGACAGCGCGCTCGTCTACCACAACGACGTCTGGGCGCTCGACCTTGCGACCGATGCGTGGCAGGAGCTCCATCCCTCGGGAACGCCTCCGACACCCCGGGTGGAGCACTGCGCGGTGTACGACCCGGTGCGGGACCGGATGCTCGTGATTGCGGGCTTCGATCGCGTGACTGGTTTCCTCAACACTGTGTGGGCGCTCTCGCTCGCCGGGGGAGAGTCGTGGTCGGAATTGACGCCCGCCGGCCCGCCTCCGCCCACCCGCGACGGCTCCGCGGTCTACGATGCGGCCCGGGACCGGGTGTTGCTCTACGGCGGATCCTCCGCGGCGCCGGATGTGTACGCACTCGAGCTTTCGGGCGAGCCGACGTGGCTGGCCCTGCCTGCGCCCGCGCACGTGCCGCCACGCGGCGGTCACTCGGCCATCTTCGACGCCGATCATGATCGGATGGTCGTGTTCGCCGGCGGAGGCTACGAGAACGACGTGAAGGTCAGCCTGCCTTGCCGCCGGGTCGGACGTGACGCTCACCGCCGTGCCCGCCACGGGCTTCGCCTTCTTCGAGTGGGCCGGCGACGCCTCCGGGAGCGAGAGCCCTCTCGTCCTGAGCATGGACGGGGACCGCAACGTCGTCGCCCGCTTCGAGCCGGTCACGGCGACGCTCCTTGCCCAGTTCGACGCGGTTGCGCTGGAGCGTGGCGTCGAGCTGCGCTGGCGGTTCGGCACGCCAGGGCGCGTGGTGCCGGCCACGATCGAGCGCGCGGAGGGCCCGTCTGGGCCCTGGGTCCCGCTGTTGCTGGATGTGACGGAGGAATCCGGCGCGTTCGCGGCGCTGGACGGCACGGCGGAGCCGGGACGGGAGTACTACTACCGGCTGATCGTCTCGCTCGGTGACGGCGGGACCACGACGTTCGGACCGGTGCCGGCGCGATATGGCGACACGATCCGGGAGAGCGGGATCACCCTCGTCGCGCCCAACCCGAGCCCAGGCGCGACGCAGATCCAGTTCGCGGTGGCCCGCGCGGGCCGCGTACGCCTGCGCGTCGCCGACGTCGCCGGCCGCGTGCTGGCGACGCTGGTGGACGGGAGTCCGAAGCCGGGCCGCTACTCGGTTGCCTGGGACGGAGCAGCCGGCGGCGCCCGAGTGTCTCCGGGTGTCTACTTCGTGAGTCTCATGACGCTCGACCGCACCGTCGTCCGGAGGCTTGCGATCACGAGGTAGGGAGGACTCCCGCTCGGGAAGCCCGTTGGGGCTTTCACCCGCCGTGGAGCACCGAGTTGGGGCATTCGCAGAAGGGCCAGCTTCCCCACGGCGGTCGCGCACCCTCGCCCGCTCGCGCTTGGAGGCTCACCTTCTCCCGCCGGTGTCCGGCACTCCGCTCGCGGGCGCCCTCACCGGGGGGCCGCCGCCGCGTCCGCCCACGGCCCGGCCCGCACCTCGACCCCGCGTCGCTCGAGATGCGCGAGGATCCGCCGGAAGTGCGTTCCAGCGTGGCCCGCACGTACGCGCGCAACGTGCGCGTCGCGAGCCGGCTCAGCAGCCCCAGCCGGCGCCGGTCGTGGAGAAAGTAGGCCCGCAGCCGCTTCGGCACCCGCCCTCACCCCCGCGCGCCCGCCTGCTCCACGTGCTGCTCGATCAGCTTCTCGACCACCGCAGTCCCGGCGCCACATGAATGACGTCGGGGGTGGCGAACGCGCCGATGGCGTGACGCACCTGCTCCTTGAGCGCGCCCTGCAACTCGCTCCCGCCTGCGCCGTTGTAGTCCGAGGCTACGATCACGTAGGCGTAGATGCCCTGGCCCTTGATCGGGTGCGGGAATCCGACCACAGCCGCCTCGGCCACCGCCTCGTGCGCGACCAGCGCGCTCTCCACCTCGGCGGTGCCGAGCCGGTGGCCCGAGACGTTGAGCACGTCGTCGATCCGTCCGGTGATCCAGTAGTAGCCGTCCTCGTCGCGCCGGCAGCCGTCGCCGGTGAAGTAGAGACCGCGATACTGGCCGAAGTAGATCTCCTTGAAGCGCTGGTGATCGCCCCACACGGTGCGCGCCTGGCCGGGCCACGGTGTCGCCAGGCACAGCGCGCCGCTCACGCCGTTGCCCTCGATCACGCGGCCGCTCTCGGGCTCGACCACCAGCGGCTTGATGCCGAAGAACGGCAGCGTCGCCGACCCGGGCTTGGTGGGCGTCACACCCGGCAGCGGCGTGATCAGGATGCCGCCGGTCTCGGTCTGCCACCAGGTGTCCACCACGGCGCAGCGCCCCTCGCCGACCACGTCGTGGTACCAGCGCCAGATCTCGGGGTTGATGGGCTCGCCGACCGTGCCGAGGATGCGCAGCGACTTGCGCGAGTAGCGCTTCACGGGCTCGTCGCCCGCCTGGGCGATGGCGCGCAGCGCGGTGGGCGCCGTGTAGAAGATGTTGATGCCGAGATCGTCCACCATGCGCCAGTAGCGACCCGGGTCCGGATAGACCGGCGTGCTCTCGAACATGACCGACGTCGCGCCGTTGGCCAGCGGCCCATAGACGATGTAGCTGTGGCCGGTGATCCAGCCGACGTCGGCCGCGCAGCAGTAGACGTCGCCCGGGTGGTAGTCGAACACCAGCTTGTGCGTGTACGCTGCGAAGGTGAGGTAGCCGCCGGTTGTGTGCATCAGCCCCTTGGGCTTCCCGGTGCTGCCCGATGTGTAGAGGATGAACAGCGGATCCTCGGCGCCCATCCACTCCACGGTCGCGGTCGAGCGCTGCTTCTGCATCTCATCTTCGAGCCAGTGGTCGCGGCCCGCTTGCATCGGCACAGCCGCTTCGGTGCGCCGCGCCACCAGGACCGTCTGGATCAGCGACATGCCCTCGATGGCGCGATCGGCGATGGCCTTGAGCGGGATCTTCTTGCCGCCGCGCAGCCCCTCGTTGGCCGTGAACAGCAGCTTGCAGCGCGCGTCCACGATCCGGTCGCGCAACGAGTCGGCGCTGAAGCCGCCGAACACCACGGAGTGGATCGCCCCGATCCGCGCGCAGGCCAGCATCGCGTAGACGGTCTCGGGGATCATCGGCATGTAGATGCACACGCGATCGCCGCGCCCGACGCCGTGCGCGAGCAGCACGTTGGCGATGCGGCAGACGTTGTGCTTGAGCTCGCGATACGAGATGTGGCGGTAGGTGCCGGGCTCGTCGGCCGCCCACAGGATCGCGGTTTTCTCGCCGAGGGCGTCGAGGTGGCGGTCCACGCAGTTGAAGCACGCGTTCAGCCGCCCGCCCGAGAACCACGCGAAGTCGATCTCCTCGTAGTCCGCGTCGAGCACCTTGTGCCAAGGATGGAACCAGGTCAGCGCCTTGGCGTGCTCGGCCCAGAACCACTCCGGATTGTCCAGCGACAGACGGTAGAGCCGCTGGTACTCCTCCATGGACTTGAGGTGGGCGCGTTCGCGGATGTGCGGTTTGACGTCGAAGATGTCCTGGGCCACAGGGGATCCTCGCTCGTGAGTCGGATGTGGTAGGAATGCGCGCGGAAGGCTAGCTACGCCCGGGGCACGCGTCAACGATGCTCGTGATCGGCAGAAAGTTGCCGATAACTGAGGGCGCGGTGTGCGCAGGGGCCGGCTCGCCCTCACTCAGCGGAGGATCGTGATGTCATCGAACGGCGATACCCTGACGCGCTCGATCGGGCTCTTCGTGCTGCGGGTGGGAATGGCGGGGCTGCTCCTGTGCGGTCACGGCTGGGACAAGGTCACCCACGCGGCCGCTCGCGCGAAATCGTTCCCCGACCCGCTCCACATCGGAAGCGCCGCGAGCTTCGGGCTGGTGGTGTTCGCGGAAACCGCGTGCGCCCTGTTCGTCGCCCTCGGCCTCTTCACGCGCGCGGCGCTGGTCCCCATCATCCTCTTCCTGTGCGTCGCCTTCTTCATCTACCTCGCGCACCAGCCCTTCGGTGACAAGGAGCTGGCGATCGTCTACCTCGTCCCGTTCCTCGCCCTGCTCTTCACCGGCCCGGGGAAGTTCGCGCTCGACGCCTGGATCCGCGTTCGCTTCGGGAAAAAGGGAGGCGACTAGGCGAGGGGCCGGCCCCGAAGCCCGCCGCACTCTGCTAGGCTTCGGGGCCCGTGCGATTCGCCCCGCTCTTCCTCGCCGCGCTGTGCGCGCTCGTGCTTTTCTCCGGCCTCGGCCGCGTGGGTTTCATGGACTGGCGCGAGGCGCGCGGCGCCCTCGTGGCGCGCGAGCTCGTCGCGCGGCGCGAGGCGCTCACGCCGCTCCTCAGCACCCAGCCGTGGTTCGAGAAACCGATGGCCGGCTACGCGCTGGACGTCCTCGCGGAGTGGCGCCATCCCGGCTCGCCCAGCACTTCGCGCATCCTGCGCGCGATCGCCGCGATCGCGCTGCTCCTGCTCACCGCCTCGATCGGGGCGCAGCACCTCGGCGCTCGCGCGGGCTGGATCGCGGCGGGCGTGCTCGGGTCGTCGATCGCATTTCCGCTCGCCGCGCGCACCGACGGCACGCAGGTGCGCGCAACGCTCTTCGGCTGGGCGGGATGCGCGGGGTTCGCGGACGCGCTGTTCGGCCGCCGCGGCGGGCGCGAGGCGCGCCTGCTCGTGGCCTACGGCGGGCTCGCAGCTGCGATGCTGTGCGGAGGACTCCTCCCCGCGCTCTGGCCCTTCGCGGGGGCTGCGCTCTACGCGCGGCTCGCGCGGCGTCCCGGGGGCTTGCGCGGGCTTCGCATCGTGCCCGGGCTCGCCCTCATGCTGGGGATCGCGCTGCCGTGGTACGGAGCGATGATCGACCGCCACGGCGCCGACTTCGTCGCGCACGCGATCTTCTTTCCCTACGCGATCGGGCCCCGCGCGCCGTGGCTCGCGGGGCTGGCGCTCCCGGTCTCGTTCCTGGTCGTCGGGTTCTTCCCGTGGAGCGCCGCCCTCCCCGGCGCAATGGCGCACGCCGCGATCTGGTGGCGCAGACTGCGGCAGGCGCTCCCAGGCGCGCCGGTGTTGCGGCCGTCGGACTTAGGGTTCGATCCTTCGTCGCGCGAGCTGCGCGAGGAGAGTGTTTCGCACTTCTTCCTCGCCTGCCTGGTCGCGGCGCTGATTCCGATGGTGCTGTATCCCGGGCCGCCGCTGCCCGCTGTGCTGCCAGCTCTGCCCGCGGCCGCGCTCCTGTGCGCGCGCTTCCTCGACCATCTCTTCGAGGACGCCGAGCGCGTCGCAGCACTCCTCACCCGCTCCGTGGTGCTGCTCGGGCTCACAGGCGGCGCGGGCGCGGTGCTGATCGCGCTCGCGGCGCCGCGCCTCAGCGGCGGCACGGCCGCGCTCGACATGCTCGCAGCGCTCCTGCTCGTGACGTCGTGGGCACCGTTCCTCGCAAACTTCATCGGACGGCGGCGGCTCGCGGCTGCGCTCATGACCCTGCCGGTCGCCCTCGGTACGCCGGCCGTGACGCTGCGGCTCCTGCCGGCGATGGAGAGCTACGTCAGCACGCGCGGCGTGGCGGAGGCCACCGACGCGATCCTGCCGCCGCTCGCGCCGCTGGTGCTGGTCGAGCCTCCGCCGCCCACCCTGCGGCTCTACGCGCGGCGGAACCTCGTGCTCGCCGACTCGCTCGCGGAAGCGCTCGGCGAATGGCGCGCCGAGGACGGCCGCACCTACGTCGCGTTCCGGCCGGGACGCGAGCGCGACGTGGCACGCGCATCGCCTGTGCCGCTCGAGATCCTGCTGCGAACGCCCATGATCGTCTTGGCTCGATGCGTGGTTCCGCCGCCCGTGTCGGTCAATCACGACCCCCCTGCCCCGCGAGACGGAACGTCTTCAGCGCGCCGGCGATCGACTCCCGGCCAATCGTCAGGTAGAGCATGCCGTCCGTCACCGACAGGTCGAACGTCGTGCGCCGCTCGAGGCGGCTGACCAGCGCCGCTACCAGCGCGCGGTCCAGCCCGTACAGCTCGAGCGACTCCGCTCGATGGATACGCTTGCCGGCGAGCGAGCCCCAGTAGCGCTCGGCGTCGTGGTGCGTGTAGACGGCTACCCGCGGAGCGGCCTTGGCTGCCCGGTGCAGCCGCGCAGCGTCCGGCGCGCCGATCTCGATCCACGCCCGCATCGCACCGGTCCGATCGCGCACCTCGAGCGCAGGTTGATCGGGGTCGGCGAGCCCCTTCGAGAAGGCGAGTCCCTCGCGATGCTCGAGGCAGAACGAGAGCACCCTGGCGCACAGAAACGGCTCGCTCTCCGATGGATGTCGCGCGACGCGCAGGTCGATCGACTCGTAGACATCGCGATCCACGTGAGAGAGCTGCACGCTGAACTGATGAACCGTAGCGCCAAGAGCCACAGGGAGCCTCGGGTGTCCGTCGGATGAGCGAGGGGTGGGATTCTGTCATAGTCGTGGACCCACGTCGCTCGTTCCCTCGCGGAGACCCCGCCCCTCCATGGCCCTGCTGAGCCTCAACGACGGGTCAGCCTCCAGATCGATGATGGCGAGCGGCTGGGGCTGCTGGGCCGGAATGGCGCCGGCAAGTCCACGCTCCTGAGGCTCCTCGAGGGCACGCTGGCCCCTGACTCTGGCGAGGTGGTGCGCCAGCCCCGGCTCCGCGTGGCCGGCCTGCAGCAGGACGTCCCGCGCGATCTTTCAGGCAGCGTGCGTGACTACCTTCACGAGGCGTGCGGAGCGGCCCGAAGCGACGTGTCGTGGGAAATCGAGACGCGCATCGATCAGGCGGCGCACGATCTGAAGCTGGACCTGACGGCAGCGCTCGAAACGCTTTCCGCCGGCTCCAAGCGTCGCGTCCTGCTGGCGGCCGCGCTGGTGCGCGACCCGGACCTGCTGATCCTCGACGAGCCCACCAACCATCTCGACATCGACGCCATCCGTCATCTCGAGGAGACGCTGCAACACCGGCGCGGCACGCTGGTCTTCGTCACGCACGACCGGAGCTTCCTGCGCAACCTCGCCACCCGCATCCTCGATCTCGACCGCGGCACGCTCCGCAGCTATCCGACCTCCTACGATGCCTACCTCGCGCACCGCGAGGAGGAGCTGCGGGTGGAGGCCGGGCAGGCGGCGCTCTTCGACAAGAAGCTGGCGCAGGAAGAAGCCTGGCTACGGCAGGGCATCAAGGCGCGGCGCACGCGCAACGAGGGCCGGGTACGCGCGCTCGATGCGCTGCGCCTCGAGCGCGGCGCGCGCCGCGAAGATCTGGCTCGCGTGAAGGCCACCCTCCAGGAGGCCGACCGCTCGGGTGACGACGACGATCCTGCGCGGCGATCGGATCGGCATCCTGGGCGGGAACGGCTGCGGCAAGACGACGCTGATTCGTCTGCTGCTCGGAGAGCTGGCACCGCAGCTTGGAACTGTGTCCGCGGGCACGAAGCTCGAGGTGGCGCACTACGAGCAGCTCCACGACGTGCTCGACGACACCCGGAGCGTGTTCGAGAACATCGGTGAGGGACGCGAGATGGTCGCTGTGGGCGGCGTCGAGCGCCATGTGGTCGGTTACCTGCGTGACTTCCTCTTCACGCCGGAGCAGATCCAGGGCCCGGTCACGCGCCTGTCGGGCGGGGAGCGCCGGCGCCTTCAACTGGCGAAAATCCTTTCGCGACCCTGCAACCTCTTAGGTCTGGACGAGCCCACCAACGATCTCGACCTCGAGACGCTCGAGTTGCTCGAAGACCTGCTGATGGAGTTCCAGGGCACGCTGCTGCTCGTTTCGCACGACCGGGCGTTCCTGGACAATGTTGTCACATCGACGCTCGTCTTCGAGGGTGACGGTCAGTGGCGCGAGTACGTCGGGGGTTACGAAGACTGGTTGCGCCAGAGAAAGCCGGCCGAGGCCCCGGCCCCGCCTGTGGCGAGGCAACCCGAGGCGGGACGCTCGCCGACGCCGCGGCGCGTCAGCTTCCAAGAGCGGCGAGAGCTGGGCCTCCTACCGGAACGGATCACGAGCCTCGAGGCCGAGAGGCAGGGCATCCGAGAGCCAAGGAGCGACTCGCAACGCTGGAGGAAGACATCCGCCAGGCCTACGCGCGCTGGATGGAACTGGAGAGGCTCGCGTCCGGCGAGGGGGCGAGTCGGGGCGGGCGGGGATAGCGGAGCGCCCCTTCACTTCTTCCCGCTCAACTCCTTCCAGCGCGGGCAGGTCACGATGTGATCGTTCACGAGCCCGGTGGCCTGCATGTGGGCGTACACGATGGTGGAGCCCACGAACGTGAAGTCGCGCTGCTTCAAGTCCTTGCTGAGCGCGTCGGACTCGCTCGTCTTCGCCGGAATCTCGCGCAGGCTGCGCCACCGATTCACCTTCGGCTTCCCGCCGACGAAGCGCCAGATGTAGGCGTCGAACGTCCCGAACTCCTCCTGCAGCGCGAGGAAGGCGCGCGCGTTCTTGATCGCAGCTCCGATCTTGAGCCGGTTGCGGATGATGCCCGCGTCGCCCAGGAGCCGGCGCACGTCGCGCGACCCGAAGCGCGCGACCTTGTGCGGAT
>VBOS01000064.1 GCA_005893185.1 Candidatus Eiseniibacteriota bacterium | reverse complement strand
GCAGCTCCTCGCGCTGCGGCTCGGCCCGGGGCTGCGCTCGGGGCTCACGATCGCCGCGCTCACGCTCGGCCCGGGCTCGATCGCCTACGCGATCGTGCGGCACAAGTTCCTCGATGCCCGTCTGCTGGCCCGGCGTGGCATCCTCTACGCGCTGGCCTCGGCGGCGCTCGTCGGTCTCTACCTGGCTGTGCTCCAGCCGCTCAACAAGATGCTCGGCGCCGTGCCGGGGGTGGACCCGCGGGTGTTCGGGCCGGTGTTCCTGGTGATGGCGCTCGCCCTTTTCCAGCCCGCGATCGCGCGCCTCGAGGAGCTGCTCGACCATGTGCTGCTCAAGGATCCCGCCGACTACCGGAACGTGCTGCGCCAGCTGGGGCGCGAGCTGCAGACCACGATCGACCTCGAGCAGCTGCTCGGCCGCACCGCGCGCACGCTTTCGGAGGCGCTGCTGCTTCGTTCCGTGCACGTCGTTGCGCTCACCCCCGGCCGTCCGGTCGCGTTTGCGGGCTCGGGCACGCCGCTCTCGGACGATGTGCTCGGGCGGGTGGCGGAGATGCTGCCGCGCGTGATCGAGCACGCGGACGGCTTCCGGCTGAGCGAGAGCGCCGACCTCACAGCCGACGAGCGTGCGCTGCTCACGGGATCGCTCGGGATCGAGCTGCTGGTCCCGCTGCGCTGGCACGACGACCTGCTCGGCGCCATCCTCCTGGGCCACAAGCTGACCGAGACCCGCTTCAGCTCCGAGGACGTCGCGCTCCTCACAACGCTCGCCGGCCAGGTGGCGGTGTCGCTCCAGAACGCGCTGCTGCTGCGCGACCGGGTGGCGGTCGCGCGCTTCGAGGAGGAGCTCAACCTCGCGCGCCAGATCCAGCGCACATCGCTGCTCTCCGAGTTCCCGGCGATCCCGCGATGCGACGTCCACGCGCTCTATATCCCATCGCGCCAGGTGGGGGGAGATTTCTACGACGTGGTGCCGGCCGGAGACGGCTCGTTCCTGATCGCGATCGCGGACGTCTCGGGAAAGGGCATGCCGGCCGCTTTGCTCTCCTCGATGCTGCAGGCGTCGCTGCGCACTCAGTCGGGCGGCGCCCGCTCGCTCGCGACGATCCTCAAGAACATCAACTCGCTGCTCTACCAGAGCACAGCCATTCACCAGTTCGCGACGTTCTTTCTGGCGCGCGTGGACGGCGAGTCGCTGCGTCTCACGTTCTCGAATGCCGGCCACAACTGGCCGGTCGTGATGCGACCCAATGGCGACCGCACGTTTCTCGAGCGCGGTGGCACGGTGCTCGGCATCCTGGAGAGCGTCGAGTTCGAGGAGGCGCAGGTGGCGCTCGGCCCCGGCGACCTGGTCGTGCTCTACACCGACGGCATCACCGAGGCGATGAATGGGCGCGGCGAGATGTTCGGCGAGCAGCGCCTGTGCGAAGCGGTCGAGGCCATGCCACGCGGGGTGTCGGCGCGCGAGGTGGCCGATCGCCTGCACCGCGCGCTGCGCGAGTTCCTGGACGGGCGCGAGCCCCAGGACGACCTCACGCTGCTGGTGCTGCGGGTGACCGAGCGGGTCGCGGCGGAGCGCGCCGTGGTGCTGGCGCCCGAGGCCGTCGCGGCGCGGTGAGTCGGCGACGGCATGGCTCGCGGCCATGTCCCCGGGCGGCGTCGTACGCCTGGGCGATTACCGCCGCGCCGCCGCCTCCGCCAGCGCTCGCTCCTCGATCGGGATGCGGATCGCGAGGGCCACGAGGTTGAGCGCAGAGGCGGCGATGGCCGTGCGCCACGCGCCGAAGAGCAGGGCGCCCGCGACCAGCTCCAGCGTGATGCCGACATAGCTCGGGTGCCGCACCCAGCGGTAGATGCCGCGCGTCACCGGCGGCTCGCCGGGCAGCACCCAGGCCCGCGCCGTCCAGCGCTCGCCGAGCGCTCGCTGCGCCGCGATGCGCAGCACGACCGACGCGACGAGCAGCGCAGCCCACAGTGGCCACAGACGCCCCGGGCGCGCCCCGAATCCCATCACATCGGCTGCGAGCGCCAATGGGTAGAGCGTGTGGAGTACGACGAACAGCGGGAAGTGCGAGCGGCCGACCTCGTATCCGCCGCGGGCGACCAGGGCGCGCTCGTTCCGGGCGGAGATGCCTAGCTCGGACAGACGGTGGGCGACGACGAGCAGCAGGTAGGCGGCGAGAGCGGTGAGTGTGGGCGCGGGAACGGGCCCGCTCACACCGCAGCACCCCGCATCAGCACCAGCTCGGATGAGAACCCCGGTCCCAGCGCCGCCAGCACAGCCGCTTCGCCGGGGCGGATGTCCCCGGCAGCCAGCGCGCGTTCCAGCACGAACAGGCAGGTGGGCGACGACATGTTGCCGCACTCGCGCAGCACGGCGCGCGCGTGACGGAAGGCTTCGGGTGGAAGACCCAGCGCCTCGGCGTAAGCTGCGAGCACCTTGGGCCCGCCGGGATGGGCAACCACATGAGCGATCCGCTCGAGGCTCGTTCCGTTCGCTTCGAGGAACGAATCGAGATTGGGTCGCACCCAGTCGCGCACGATGGTCGGGATGTCGCGCGAGAAGATGACGTGGAGCCCGCGCTCGTCCACGTCCCAGCCCATCACGTCGAGCGTGTCCGGCCACAGCATGCTGCGGCTCGCGACCAGCTCGAGCCTCTGCGTCCCGACCCCGTTGCCGTTCACGGTGGGAGCCGGAGCCTCCGCGCCCAGGACGAGGGCGGCGGCCGCGCCGTCCGCGAAGAGCGCGGCGGCGACGAGATTGCGCCGGTCGAGATCGCGGCGCTGGAACGTGAGGCTGCACAGCTCGAGCGCGATGAGCAGCACGCGCGCGTGCGGATCGGCCAGCGCGAAGTCACGGGCGCGGGCGAGGCCCGCGGCCCCGCCTGCGCAGCCCAGGCCCCAGATCGGCGTCCGGCGCACGTCGCTGCGGAACGGCATGAGGTTGGCGAGACGAGCGTCCACGCTGGGCGTGGCGAGCCCGGTCGATGAGACGAACACG
>VBOS01000063.1 GCA_005893185.1 Candidatus Eiseniibacteriota bacterium | reverse complement strand
TGAGCAGGTAGGCCGCGAAGCTCCCGAGCCAGTGTGAGCCGGCGTACGGAAGATCCCGCAGCGCCTCGAGCCCGGCTTCGCGATGCCGCCCCGCAGCTGCGCCGATCGGCGCGCGGCGGTGGTCGTCGGCAGGGAGTGCGGTCGCGATCCCTTCGAGCATCCAGGCACGGCTCAGGTTGAGCCCGTCGAGGTGCGCCAGGTGCCCGTCGGCGCGGTCGGGGCTTGCGACCGGCGTGAGCCAGCGGCGCGTCTCAGAGCTTTCCAGATCGGGCAGGAAGCGCGCGAGCCAGCCCGCGAACGCTTCGCGGGCGAGCACGCGGCGCAGCAGATCGGCCTCGCCGAGGATCGGCGACAGGAAATCGTGGCCCGAGGGCTCGTAGCGCACAGGGGCCGCGATGTCGTCGCCAAAGAGAGAGCGCGCCCGCTCTGCCATGAGCGCCTCGAATTCCATGTCGCTCTTGATCCGCGCCCAATCGAGCGCGAGCCCGAGCGCGAACGCAGTCTGGCGGTGCACGCCCACTCGCAAGCGCCTCGCTCCAGCGCGCGGCGTCAGCGTCCTCCCACTCGTGCAGCTCGGCCGCGAGCTGGAGGAGCCAGGCCAGTCCGTAAGGACGCTCGAACCCTTCGTGGCTTTCGGCGCCGAGGTAGGCGGCCTCGGCCGCCAGCCGGTCGCACGTGAGGCTCCGCTCGAGTGCTTCGCGCGCCGCCCCCGCGAACATCGCGGCGGGATGGCGGCGCGCGAGCCGCGCCACACACCAGTGGCCGTGCACCGCCGAGTGCCAGTCGAAGCTGCCGAAGAACGCAGGCGTCAGCTCGCGCGGCGGGCGCGCGTCGGCATCGCTCCGCATCAGGTGAGCGATGTGGCTCGGGTACTCGCGCCGGATCGCGGCGAGCGCCATCGCAGCGATGGGCTCGGCATGCTCGCGCTCGGCCGCCGTGACGGGCGGTTCCGAGCGCGTCACGGCGTCCGCCCTTCCAGGATCGCCGCCAGGGTGCGAGGATCCAGGTTCCCGCCCGAGACCACGCACACCACCTTGCCCTTGCCGGCGCGGCCCACGAGGGCAGCTGCGACCGGAGCGGCGCCCGCCCCCTCCGCCACGACCCGATTGCGCTCGACCAGCAGCCGGATCGCGGCGGCCACATCTTCGAGCGATGTGACGAGCGAGCCCGCGAGCAGCCGCCGCGCGAGCGGCCACATCTCCTCGAGGATGAACGGCGCCCCCATCCCGTCCACGAAGCTCGCCTGATAGGGCACGCGCGTCGGGCTCCCCGCTGCGAACGAGGCGGCGAGCGGCGCCGCGACATCCACCTCGCATGCGTACACGGGTACCGCCGGGGCGAGCGCGCGCACGGCGGTCGCGATCCCGCATGACAAACCACCGCCTCCCCACGGGACGACGATCGCAGCTGCGTCCGGAAGCTGCTCGAGGATCTCGACCCCGATCGTTCCGTTGCCCGCCACCACCGCGGCGTCGCTCACCGGGTGGATGAAGAGGCCCGCGACGCCGGGGTGGGTGCGCGTCGCGAGGATCTGGAACCATTCTTCGAACGGAAGCCGCATCACGCGCGCGCCGAGGCGCTCGATGGCGGCGAGCTTCACGTCGGGGGCGCGATCCGGCGCCACCACGGTGCACGGTATGCCCATGCCGCGCGCCTGCCAGGCCACGCCCTGGGCCATGTTCCCGGCGCTAGCGGTCCACACGCCTTGCGCCAGCGCAGCTCGCGGCGCCGAGAGCATGGCGTTGCTCGCGCCGCGCAGCTTGAAGGAGCCGATCGGCTGGAGGTTCTCGAGCTTGAGCCAGATCTCGGCGTCGTCCACGCCGAGTCGGACAAGCGGCGTCCGCAGCACGGAGCCCTCGATCCGGCGCGCGGCGCCCCGGATGTCGTCGAGCGTGGCTTCCGGGGACGCGAATGCCATGACGAGGCGAAGCCTAGCCCCGATGATTCATGAACCGCCAGCCGCCGCCGAGGCGTGCCCTGACTCGCCAGCGGCTGGCGACTCGCATGACACGGACCGGGGGACCAAGCCGCCCACGAACGCCTCTTTCGACCGGGACGCTCGCCGCTCAAGAATCGCTGGCGCGGCTGCCGATAACTCGCCATACTGCTTAGCGCTCCGGCGGTCCGCACCGGCGCGCGATGAGTTCCCGGGGACCCAGCTCCAACCCATCGAATGAGCTCGCCGACCGCGCACGTCACGCAGCCCATGAACAGCGCCCCGCGGGGATTCGATCCCGAGAAAGGGCTGCCTGCCGGCTTCGCGCGCTTCTACCGGCCGCTCCATGCCGAGCTGACGCCCCGGCAGAAGGCGCTCGCGGCGCGCCGCGAGGAGGTGCTGAAGGAGGCCCACGGCGGCCGGCTCCCGCGGCACATGCCACCCTCCGAAGCAACCGTAAGCGAATGGCGGATCTCGCTGCCGGCGTGGTGCTTCGACCAGCGCAACCAGATGACCGGGCCCGCCGACGACGCCGAGCTGGTCGTCAAGATGCTCAACTCCGGCGCGCCCGGCGTGATGCTGGATCTCGAGGACTCGATGGCCAACCGCTGGGAAAACCTCATGACCGGCGTCCAGAACATCCGCAGCGCGCTCCACGGCGAGCTCGAGTACCAGGACCTGAAGCGCGGCCGGCGCGTGGGGATCACGCCCTCATCGACCGTGGTGTGGAATCGCGTTCGCGGCCTCCACCTCTCCCAGGCGGGCATCTTCCCCCGCGGCGAGATCACATCCGCCTCGCTCTTCGACCTGGCGCTCATCGCGTTTTTGGTGGAGCCCGATCGCCTGCGCCATCCGCTCTGCATCTACATCCCGAAGAGCGAGTCCGCGGAAGAGGCCCTGTGGTGGCGCGATGCCTTGCGCGCGGTCGCGGTCGCGCGCGGCTGGCCCGCGGACTCGGTCAAGTGCATGGCGCTGGTCGAGTCGCACCCGCTCGCCCACCAGATGGAGGAGTTTCTGTACCACCTCCGCGATCACATCCTGGGGCTCAACCTCGGGCGCTGGGACTACATGGCGAGCCTCATCCACTTCACCCTCGAGGACCCGGCGTGGGTGCTGCCCGATCGCAACACGATCCCGCACGACGTGCCCTTCTTCCAGCGCGTGCGGCTGCTCATGGCCGACATCTGCCACCGCCGCGGAGCGCTCGCGATCGGCGGCATGACTGCGCTCTATCCGAGCCGCGAAGATCCCGAGCTCAATGCCCGGGCGCTCGCGATGCTCGAGCAGGACAAGCGCAACGAGGCGCACTGCTTCATGGACGGCGCATGGACCGGGCATCCGGACCAGAACGCGATCGCGGTCGCCCAGTTCCCGGCCCCCAACCAGGCGGGCGCGCGGCCTCCCGGGATCGAGCGCTACCCCGACCTGCGGCCGGCCCCCGACAACGTCGGCCGCCGCAGCACCGATGGAACCCGGGCGGCTGTGCGCACCGTGATCCGGTACCGCAACGGCGTGCTCAACGGCAAGGGCGCAAGCCTGCTCGACGGATACATGGAAGACCTTGCCACGGACCGCATTTACCGCCTGATGCTCGCGCAACGGATGAAGCACTCGCGCACCGTGGCCATCCCCGATCCATCCGGGCGGCAGGTGGACCACGCGGACGGCTTCGTGCACGGTTGCTTCACGGAGGCGCTCGCTCGGCTCGTCGCCGAGCTGCCGCGCGGCAAGGACCTGGGCGACGAGACCACGCTGCGCGCGGCGGCAGCGGCCAGCGAAGAGATGATCCGCAACGGCCGATTCAACCCGGTCTAAGGGTTCGGCCCGCTTGGACACGAGAATGGAGGAAGTCCCATGACGTCGGTCCCGCGCGTATCGGAGAGCGAGACGCCGCCTGCACGAACTGCCCTCGAGATCGAGGATTCCTGGAGGCAGCCGCGCTGGAGCGGAATCTCGCGGCACTACACGCCGAGCGACGTCGTTCGCCTGAGCGGCACGCTGCACATCGAGCACACCCTCGCGCGGCGCGGCGCCACCCGGCTGTGGCACGGGCTCCACGCCCGGCCGCCTGTGCGCGCGCTCGGGGCGCTCACCGGCCACCAGGCGGTGCAGCAGGTCGCGGCCGGTCTCGAGGCGATCTACTGCAGCGGCTGGCAGGTGGCGGGCGACGCCAACACCGCGGGTCACACCTATCCCGACCAGAGCCTCTACCCGGTCGACAGCGTGCCCACCCTCGTGCGCCGCATCAACCACGCGCTCCAGCGCGCGGACCAGATCGCGCACCTCGCCCAGGGCGAGGGGGCTGGCCCGCGCGGAATCGACTGGTTCGCGCCGATCGTGGCGGACGCCGAGGCCGGCTTCGGCGGCGACCTCAACGCTTTCGAGCTGATGAAGGCGCTGATCGAGGCGGGAGCTTCCGGCGCGCACTTCGAGGACCAGCTGGCCGCAGCCAAGAAGTGCGGCCACATGGGCGGCAAGGTGCTGGTGCCGAGCTGCCGACATCCTCGACGTGCCCGCGCTGCTGATCGCGCGCACCGACGCCAACAGCGCCAAGCTCATCACCAGCGACATCGACCCGCGCGACCGCGCGTTCCTGACCGGGGCGCGCACGCCCGAAGGCTTCTTCGAGCTGCGCGGCGGGCTGGACGCCGCCATCGCCCGCGGCCTCGCCTACGCGCCCTACGCCGACCTCATCTGGTGCGAGACGGCGCACGCCGACCTCGACGAGGCGCGGCGCTTCGCCGCCGCGATTCACTCGCGCTTCCCGGACAAGCTCCTCGCCTACAACTGCTCGCCCTCGTTCAACTGGTCCGGGACGCTCGACCCCACGACCATCGCGCGCTTCCAGGATGCGCTCGGCGTGATGGGCTACGCCTTCCAGTTCGTGACCCTGGCCGGCTTCCACTCGCTCAACCTCGTCATGTTCGAGCTGGCGCGCGAGTACCGCGAGGGCGGCATGACCGCCTACGCCCGGCTTCAGGACCGCGAGTTCGAGGCCCAGCGGGCCCACGGCTACGGCGCCGTGAAGCACCAGTCCTTCGTCGGCACCGGCTGGTTCGACGAGCTGGCGCGCGTGATCAGCCACGGCGAGACATCCACCGCCGCGCTCCACGGCTCGACCGAAGCCGAGCAATTCTAGCGACGCTCCCGGCTCGCGTCGGCGTGTCTCGTTCCGCGAAACCGAACTCGGGAACGCGTCGAGGCGTCGAGTAACCGACGTCCACGTTTCGGTGAGGATGCCGGGACGCGCGGTCCGCCCCGTGGGCAGCACGCCGATGCTATGCTGCGCGGCACGATGCCCGACACCGGCACGCGATCGCGCCCGTTCCAAGTCTCGAGGCTCGTTTCTCACGCTCCGCTGCTCGCTGTAATGGCCTGCGCCGCCTTCGTCTTCCGGGGATCGCTCCCCTACTTCTTCTCCTCGGACGACTTCGTCGCCCTCGCGCGGGCCCGCGGATTCTACTACACGCTCATGCGGCCGATCGGTCTCAACGCGGTCGCCTACCATCTCGTCAGCCTCCTCGCTCACGCCTCGTGCGCCGGACTTCTGTTCGTGCTCCTCTCGCGACGTTTCTCCGCCCCCGCCTCGACCCTCGGTGCGCTCTTCTTCGGGACGCACCCCGCGCTCTACACAGCGGTCTACTGGGTGACCTCGTTCGGCGAGATCCTGTCTCTCCTCTTCGCCCTCCTGTGCATCGCGTGGGCTGCGAGGCCCGGCGTCTTGGCGTGGACTTCGGTCCCGCTTTTCACGCTCTCCCTGCTGTCGAAGGAGGTGACGCTGTTTCTGCCCGCCGCGCTCTGGATCTCGCCCGGATGGCTCGACGGACGCGGGCCCTTCGCGGCCGCCGAGGCCGGTGCGCGTGGCAGGCGAATGCGCGTGTGCATTGCCCTGTCGGTCGCGGCGCTCGCCTATCTCGCCTTGTGGATCTGGAGCGACGCGTTCGGGATCCGCACTCAGCTCGGGCCCTCCGCCGCCTATGCCACCGGCACCGGCCGTCACGTCCTCGACAACGCAGCCACCTACATCGGCTGGACCACCGGGATGTTGCTTCCCACCACGCGGCGCTTCGAGGACGTCGCGGAGCCGGACCAATGGCCGTGGGCCGCCGCGGTCTTCGCGCTGTGGCTCGCGGGGTTCCTCTCCGCCCGGCTTCGCGCCTCCGGCTGGCTCGCCGGCGGCGCCACTTTCGCGCTGCTCCTGGCACCGGTGCTGGGGCTCCGAAACCACACGTACCATTACTATCTCTACGCACCCCTGATCGGAGCTGCCTGGTGCTTGGCCGCGCTCGCGGACGCAGCCTTCCAGCCTCGCGCCGCCGCGCAGCCGCGCGCAGGCGAGAAGCGGTCCACGGGCCGTCTTGCGCCCGCATCGGGGGCCCGCCAGGCCATGGCGTGGGGGCTGACACTCTGCGCCGGCACGTTGCTCGTCTCGAACGGAGCGCTCCTGGTGCGCAAGATCGAGAACATGCCGTTCGTGGACGAGCGACTGCGGGCCGACCCGATCGTGGATCGGGCGCGCATCGCCCGGCGCGTCTACGACGGCCTCTCGGCCGCTTCCCTTCCAGCCCGCGCGCACATCGTGTTCTGGTCGCCATCTTCGATGCGCTACGAGCGTCGGCTGCACCCCGAGGCCGACGTCATCGGCAAGGAGACCTACTGGGAGCGCAACGTGCGCGCCGCGCTCCAGGACGGGCTGGCCGTGCGCGTCATGTTTCCGCATGTGGACACGGTGGAGTTCCAGCACGCCTATCGGCCGGTCGAAGCCGGTGCGCGGTTCGCGCTCTACGATCCGGACGGCACGGTGAGCGTCGAGACGCCCGCGCGTGTCGACTCGATGCTGCGAGCGGCGGCCGCACGATGAGGGCCGACGCCGCAGGAGCTGCTGCGCCGAGCACCTGGGGCGCGGCGGCGCGGCGCGCCGTTCCCGGCGCGCGGTCGTCCCGCGCGCCCGCCTCCGCCTTCGCGCTCGCTGCGCTCATCGCGCTCGCCGGCGCCCCCGCGCAAGCCGCACCGCGCCCGAGGCCCGCCACCGGACTCGTGCTCCAGCCGGTGGTGTCGGGCCTCGAGAGTCCGGTCCATCTCGCGTCGCCGCCCGGCGATTCGCGGCTCTTCATCGTCGAGCAACGCGGCGTGATCCGCGTGCTCGAGAACGGCGCCCTGCTGCCGGTCCCGTTCCTCGACATCACGGACCGCGTGGGGGACGGCGGCGAGCGCGGGCTCCTGAGCGTCGCCTTCCACCCGCGCTACGCCACGAACGGATGGTTCTTCGTGAACTTCACCGACAAGAGGGGCGACACGCACGTCGAGCGCTACCACGTGAGCGGCGACCGCAACCGGGCCGACCCCGCTTCCGCGCGGCTCGTGCTCCACGTGAGCCAGCCCTACGCCAACCACAACGGCGGGCACATCCTCTTCGGGCCCGACAGCATGCTCTACATTGGGATGGGCGACGGCGGAAGCGGTGGCGATCCCCACGGCAACGGGCAGAACCGGGGCACGCTGCTCGGCAAGCTACTGCGCATCGACGTGGACCACGGCGACCCGTACGCGATCCCCGCCGACAATCCCTTCGCGCGCGAGCGGGACATGCGGCCCGAAATCTGGGCGTGGGGCCTGCGCAACCCCTGGCGGCTGTGCTTCGACCGCGCGGCGGGAATGCTCTACATCGCCGACGTGGGCCAGAACGACTGGGAGGAGGTCGACGCCGTGCCCGCGCGCACGCCAGGCCTCAACTACGGCTGGAACGTGATGGAGGCCGCGCACTGCTTCCGGCGCTCGAGCTGTGACCGCCGCGGGCTCACGCTCCCCGTGCTGGAGTACGGGCACGATCAGGGCTGCTCGATCACAGGCGGGCTGGTGTATCGCGGGCGGCGGATTCCCGCGATCGCCGGCTGCTATTTCTTCTCGGACTACTGCTCGGGATGGATTCGCAGCGTCCGCATCGCGAACGGAGCCGCGACCGATCTGACTGAGTGGCGTCTGCCCAAGGTGCCGAGCGTGACGTCGTTCGGCGAGGACGGGGAAGGCGAGATCTACGTGCTCTCGCAGAACGGCAGCGTGTGGCGCATCGCGCCATCTGCCGACGTCGCGCCGCAGCGCTGACGCCCCACGCT
>VBOS01000062.1 GCA_005893185.1 Candidatus Eiseniibacteriota bacterium | reverse complement strand
GGGGCGGAGCAGGCGCTGGCCCTGGTCGCGCGCTTTCGCGACCACGATCCGCTCCCCGTCGTCATCATGAGCTACGCCCAGCCGATCCTCGCATCGGGAGTCGAGCGCTTCACGCGCGCCGCCAGCGAGGCGGGGGCCGACGGGCTCTTGATCTCCGACCTGCCGCCCGAGGAAGCACCCGAGGTCTGGGAGCAGTGCGACCGCGAAGGGCTCGACACCGTGACCATGGTTGCGCCCACCACCGATCCCGGCCGGCTGCCGCTGCTGCTCGCCCGCTGCCGGGGCTTCGTCTACGTCGTGGCGCGCACCGGAGTCACGGGGGATTCCAAGGGCTTCGCGGGCTCGCTCTTAGACCGCATCGCAGATCTGCGCCGCCTCACGACGCTACCGATCGCGGTGGGCTTCGGCATCTCGAGCCCCGCAGCTGCGCGAACCCTCCGCGGGGTCGCAGACGCCGTTGTGGTCGGCGCGGCGTTCGCCCGCGCCGTGGCCCAGGATCCTTCGAGCGGTGCCGTGATGCGGGTGCGGGAGCTGGCCGGAAGCCTGATCGCCTCCGTGCGGTGAGGAAGTGGGGATCGAGCCCTGGCGGCGGGCGGAGCCGCGGGGGCGAGGGCCCCTGCCGACGAGCGGGGCCTCGCAGCCAGTTCTCGGACACTGCACTGGAGCGCGGCCGTGATCGACACGCGCTCGTCCTGACCTGGCGCGGAGGCCGTCGGGTGGAGCCTCGACGGGCGCGCCGGGCTGAAGCGGGGTCCGGGGAGCCAACCCCGCTGCGATCCTCTCCGGCTTCTCTGGAGCCGCCGCGACTAGCGGCGGATCCACCAGAGCAGGTCGATGAACAACACCAACAGGCCGAAATCCACGGTGCCTCCGACTTCGAGGCGCGTCTCCGACGCGGTCAACCGTCTGACTCGGCCGCCCGTGGGTTGGCTGCGCGGGCGGGGGAGGCGGCATCCTGTCGCCTCACCTCGCTGTATCGGTCTATGTCGTCCCGAGCTTGAGGCCGATCTGCGGGAGTGGATTGCGTCCCCGGACGGGGTCGGTGAGCTGGCGCAGGACCACGACCGTGAGGTCGTCGAGGGGGCGGTCGGCGAAGTCCCGGACCGCTGCGAGCAGGCCCTCCAGGATATCGGCCGCGCGGCGTGTCCCGCACGCGTCGAGGCTCTTGCGCACGCGTTCGACCCCGAACAGCTCGTCCCCGCGCCGCGCCTCGGTGAGGCCGTCCGTGTACAGCACCACCACGTCTCCCCCTTGGAGGTCCACTCCCACGTCCGGGTAGGTTGCGTCCCCGCTCACCCCGAGCAGCACGCCCCCGGCCGTGAGCTCCTCGAAGCGGCCCTCCCGGCGGCGGACCAGGGGAGGCGTGAGGCCCGCGTTCGCGAACCATACCCGGGCGGTGCGGACGTCGACGCGGGCGCAGAGCAGGCCCATGAACTTCTCCGGCTGATCGAGGCCGACCAGCTCGCGGTTGAGCGCGCGCAGCAGGGCGCCGGGGCTGCCGGCCCGGCGCGCCTCGTCGCGGAAGTGCGCCTGGACCCGCGCCAGCACCAGCGCAGCAGGCACGCCCTTGCCGGCCGCGTCCCCGACGGCCAGCGTGAAGTCGCGCGCCGAGGTCTCGACGAAATCGTAGTAGTCGCCGCCGACCGTCTCGCTCGAAACCGCTGTGGCCGCGCAGTCGAGCGTCGGATAGACCGGCGCGTGGCGCGGCAGCAGGTTCACCTGCATGGCGTGTGCGACCTGGAGCTCGCGATCGAGCGCGCCCCGCGTGCGCGCGGCGCGCCGCAGCTCGATGTTCTCGAGCGCAACGTCCACGTGCTCTGCGAAGCGCGATAGCTCGTGTGCCTCGATGCGTCCCAGCCACGCTCCCGAGAGGCGCCGGCCCATGAGCAGCAGGACGCGCACAGGCGCCCGCCCGACCGGCAGAAGCCATCGCACGCCTGCGCGCTCCAGTGTCGAGCGGTCGTCCGCTGCCAGGCGCGGATCTTCCACCGCGATCACGCCGCCCTCGCCGTCCAGGCGCGCGAGCAGCCCCGGATGGAGCGCCAAGGGGGAGAGGTGGCCGATGCGCACGACCTCGGCGGTTGCATCGCCCGCAGCCGCGAGCGCCAAACAGCCGTCGAGCAGGAGGACCTCGAGGAGCGCCTGACAAGCGGCGCTCAGGACGCCCGTCTCGGACTCGCTCCCGGCGGGCTCCTCGCGCGCCACCCACGCCCCGAGCGAAGCCGCGCCCGCATCCCGATCGAACCGCGCGTTGAGGCTGCGCGCCCACGTGTTCACGGGTCCCAGGACCGCCGAGAGCAGAGCGATGCCCGCGAGCGAGAGGCCCTCGACCTGGGCCCCGAGGCGAGCCCCCCAGTGGCGCGCGATCCATTCTCCGCTGAACCAGGCGGAGACCGCGATTCCCAGGAGCACGAGCGCGAGGGCAGCTGCACGGAGCGCGATGCGGAAGTCGAAGATGCGGTGGACGACCACGGCCCATGCGAACGAGGCAGGCACGAGGAGCGTGAGGACGACCGCCCAGCGCTCGCCCGGCACCGTCGTCTCCGGCGACAGGTTCCGCACCAGGATCAGGATCGCGAGAGGTCCGGCTCCGAGAAGCGTGCCCGCGAGCGCGACGCGCAGCCGCCGCCGCGCGTCCGGTGTCCGGGCGCGAAAATAGGAGCGCGCGAACAACGCCAGGGCGAATACCAGCCCGGCGGCGAACCACACGGCTGCCGCTCCCTGGAGCACGACGAGCGCGCGCCCGGCCGGCGCCGAGCCCTGCCCCCAGGGCTCAACGAGCACGGCCGCCAGCAGCAGTATGGCGATCGCATAGGCGGCCCGCACCACCGCCGCCACCTTCGGGCTCCCCAGGCCGGCCTCGGGAAAGAGGGCGAAGAAGTGGATGAACAGCGCGGGCAGGAACAGCGTGATGCCCGAGTACACGGCGTCCCAGACCGCGGTGGCCGGTGTCGAGGGCCAGAGCGGCGTGGGCATCACGAGCCAGGCGAAAGCGAGGCAGAGGAGCAGGAAGGTGCGGGTGAGAAGGTCGCGCCGCTCGCTCCACACCATCCCCGCGAGCAGGACGAACCCCGAACACACAGCGAGCTGGGCGGCCATCATGCGCCGCTCGGCGGCGGGCTGAGCCTCGGGCACCAGCCACACGCGCCGCCACTCGCCGCCCGACGACCGGCGCTCGAGCAGCAGTGGCGTTCCGGGCGCTGCGCCTGCGAGCAGGCCGAGCTGGGAGGCCGGTCCTCCTTCCGACGCGCCGGCGGGCTTCAGCTGGTCCCCGGCGGCGATCCCCGCACGGTCGCCGGGGCTTCCCGCGACCACCCCGGCGACACGATCCGACTTCAGAATGACCCCGGTATAGGGTCGGCGCGGCAAGCTCAGCGCCGACAGGGCGAGGATCCCGGCGGAAGCCATCAGGAGCCAGGCCGGCAATAGTCCGGTCCATCCACGGTGCATCCATGCCTCCCCGGGTTGAGCAGCGAGGAGAAGGCTAACAGGGGGCCCGCGGGAGTCAAGGGTCACAACGGGCTTGGAGTGTCAACCGAATATGTCTATTCTGCATACCCTAACCCGGAGGAACCATGACCCCGCCGTGATGCGAACGCGCTCTGCCCCATGCGGCAGTTGCGTTTGCTTCGCGCGATCGTGGTTCCTCCGGGTTAAGTGTCTTGAAGTTTTTGCCGATACGCTTTCTATCCTGACGGGTGACACTCGCCCCGGCACCGGTGCGGAGGGAGCTTCACAATGCTGGTCCTAACAAGGAAGTTAGGAGAGAACATTCGGATCGGAGATTCGGTCAAGATCACGGTTCTCGAGGTCCGCTCGGGACAGGTGAAACTCGGGATCGAAGCTCCGCCCGAAGTGAAGGTGCACCGGGAAGAGATCTATGCGCGTATCCAGGAAGAGAACCGCCGTGCGCAACGCCTCCACAAGATGGGGCCGGGTCCCGAATCACCGGCGACTCCGGAGAGCGAGAAGAAGGACCGCTCGGCATAGGGCCGAGTCGGGGGACGTCGTACGCGTCCTCAACGATGTCCCCGCGCCCCCGCGGGCCCTCGCGCACACGATCGCACGCATCCTCCCGTTGCCCATCGCCTCGCACAGCTTCGCGGGCCGCGGCCCGCGGCCGGCACGGGCCGCGCGGCCGCCGCAGGACGCCGGAGTCCGCGATTCGCTCGTCGAGTCCGCGCGCGCGCGCCTCGCGGCCGGGTACTACGACCTCCGGCACGTGCGCACCCGGATCGCGGAAGCCGTGATGCGCGAGTTTCGGGACTGACTCTTTCCGAACCGTGGGCCGGAGCGTTTCCCGGCCCGGTTCGCCAGCCGGGCCGAGCGAAGCATCCCGTCGGGCGTCGAGGGTCGCCGTGCGTCTCGCTCATCGAAGCTTGCGATATACTGCGCGCGATGACAGGCGCGGAGACGAGCCGGCCACGACGGCCGGGGCCATCGCCGGAGGCGCTGGCGCGGGCCCTGATGGAGGACGCCGAGACCGGCGTGCTGCTGCTCGATCCGGACGCGCGGCTCAGGCGCATCAACCGCCCCGCGCTGCGGCTCCTGTCGCTCCGCCCATCGCAAGCGCGGGGAGCCCACGCCTCCCGGCTGCTGCGTACAGCGGGGGCCCACGACGACCTGCTCGCAGATGCGTACCGCGCAGCGGCCGGCGAGCGGGAGGGCGTGCTGGTGGCGCGCGACGGCAGCGAGGTCCCTGTGCTGTTGCGCACCTATCGCCTGGGCCGGCCGCCCTGGACGCTGCTCACGCTCCGCGACCTCACGCAGATGAAGCGCCTGCGCGAGGAGCTGCGCCGCAACGAGCGGCTCGCCACCCTCGGCCAGCTCAGCGCGGGAGTGGCGCACGAGATCCGCAACTGCGGCGCTTCGAGCCCCGCGACGAGCGCGCGCGTTTCGTGCGCGTGATCCTGGACGAGGTGGCGCGGCTCGACCGCATCGTGACCAGCCTGCTCCAGTACGCGCGGCCGCGCGCGCCCGAGCTCAAGCCCGGCACGCTCGCAGCTTGCGTCGAGCGCGTCCTCGAGCTGTCGCGGGACGCGCTGGCGCAGGCCGGAGTCACGGCCGAGGTCGGCGTGGCGCCGCGGCTCGCGCCGGTCTACATTGATGCGGACCTCGTGTCCCAGGTGCTGCTCAACATCACGCTGAACTCGATCCAGGCCATGCCGCAAGGGGGGACGCTGCGCTACGAGATCCGGACCGTCCGGCGGCGGCCGACGCCGCGCGGGCCGGGGCGGCGCGCAGCGGATCCCACCCGCGGGGTCCGCGCCGAGCCGGGCGCCGGAGCGGCGCGCGTGCCGTTCCAGCAGGTGCGCGTCACCGACCATGGCGCGGGCATGTCCCGGGGCGTGCTGGCGAAGCTGTTTCATCCCTTTTTCTCGACCAAGCCGCAGGGCACAGGGCTCGGGCTCTCGATCTCGCAGACCATCGTGCACGAGCACGGCGGCACGATCGAGGTGCTGAGCCGCGAGGGCCACGGCACCACCGTGCTGCTCAACTTCCCCGTGGAGAAGCGACATGGCGAAAGGCGACATCCCGACACACGTTCAGACCGCGCACACGCTGCTCATCGTTGACGACGAGCCCTCGCTGCGCTTCAGCATCGGCGAGTGGGCGCGGGATTCGGGGCTCTGCGCGCTCGAGGCAGCGGACGGGCAGCAGGCGCTCGAGCAGATCCGCGAGCGCGGGGCCGACGTCGTGCTGCTCGACCTCAAGCTCGGGGAGGAGGACGGGCTCCAGGTGCTGCGGCGGATCCGCGAGGAGGATCCCGCGCTCCCGGTGATCATGCTCACCGGGCACGGGGGCGTCGAGCACGCTGTGCAGGCCACGCGGCTCGGAGCCTACGATTTCATCGAGAAGAAGCCGCCCTACCTCGAGCACCTCGAGGTGGTCGTGCGGCGCGCGCTCGAGCACGCACGCCTCAAGCACGAGGTCGAGCGCCTGCGCGAAGGCTCGCAGCCGGACCAGGCGCTGTTCGGCGAGAGCGCGGGGCTCAGGCGCGCGCTCCAGCGCCTCGAGAAGGTGGCGCGCAGCAACACCGCGACCGTGCTGCTGCACGGGGAGACCGGGTCCGGCAAGGAGCTGATGGCGCGCTACGTCCACGCGCACAGCGCGCGCGCGTCCGGTCCCTTCATCGACCTCAACTGCAGCGCCATCCCCGAGCACCTGCTGGAGAGCCAGCTCTTCGGCCACGAGAAGGGTGCTTTCACCGACGCCAAGCACTTCAAGAAGGGCCTGTTCGATCTCGCGGACGCCGGCACGCTGTTCCTGGACGAGATCGGGGAGATGCCGCTGCAGCTCCAGTCCAAGCTCCTGCGCGTGCTCGAGAGCCGGACCTTCCGCCGGGTCGGGGGACAGGCCGACATCACGGTCGACGTGCGCGTTGTGGCGGCCACGCATCGCGATCTGCCGCGCGCGGTCGCGGAGGGGAAGTTCCGCGAAGACCTTTATTACCGGTTGAACGTCGTTCCGATCTCGATGCCCCCCCTGCGCGAGCGGCGGGAGGACATCCCGCTCCTGGCGGAGCACTTCATCCGCCGCTTCTGCGGCGAGCTCGGCCGGCCCGCTGCGCGCCTTCACCCGGAGGCCCTCCAGGCGATGCTCGAGTACGCATGGCCCGGCAACGTGCGCGAGCTCAAGAACGTGATCGAGCGCGTCGTGCTGCTCGAGGCCCAAGATGAGATCCGGCTCGAGCACCTGCCGGGCGAGCTCACGCGCCGGCCGGAGGCGGGGAGCGAGGGTGCGCCCGCGCCGTTCCCGCCCGGCGTCGTCCGCCCGCTGGCCGAGGTCGAGATGCTGGCGATCGAGCACGCGCTCGGGGTTTGCGGCGGGAACAAGACACGCGCCGCCCAGCTCCTCGGCATCTCCCGCCAGACGCTGCGGACGAAGCTCAAGGAGTTCGCCATGGAGGACGATGCTGAGGAGGCGGACCCGAAGGCTTCCCCCTAGGCCCTTCGGCGGCCGATCAGGAACCATTCGTGCGCCCGGGCGGGGCGCAACGAGGTTGGGCGGGCGAAATGCACCCGCCGGGCGTGGCATGACTCGCGTTTCGCTCCATCCGGCGTCCGCCCTGGCCCTCCGGGTCCGGATCCCGTTCCGGGCATCCGGCCTAACTTCGCCGGGCAGAAAGAGCTGCCGGCGTCGGCCGGCTTAGGTCCAGCGCTTCCGCCCGCCCCGCCGCGGCCCATCCCTCTCGGCCTCGTGGACCGCCCGAAGGTGGCACGCAGACTGCAACCAGCCTGCGCGCCACCCGAGGGAGACCCCCGATGCCTCACATTCTCATCGTCGAAGACGAACCCAGCACTTCCTGGGCGCTGGCCGAAGGTTTGACGGAGGACGGCTTCACCACCGACACCTTTCGGAGCGGCGAGGAAGCATGGGCCTGGCTGCAGAGCGGGCGCAGCGATCTGGTGATCGCTTCGCTGCGGCTGCCGGGAATGAGCGGCCTCGAGCTCGCTCGCAAACTGCGGCGCGGACCCCACGCCCAGCCCGTCATCATCGTGACCGCCGACGGCACTCCCGATGTGCTCCGCGATCTCCAGAAGGCGGGAGTGTCCCAGTGCTTCCCCAAGCCGTTTCCGATCGACGCCCTGCGCCGCTCGGTGCGCCAGGCGCTCGCGACCACGGACCGCCGCCGCGGCGCAGCAACCCGCGCCCCGAGTGCCCCGGCCGGCCGGCGCGCGCGGGTGCCGGCGAGCGCGCAGCCGGTCGCGCGCGCGGACGGCGCGGCTCGGACGCGGAGGGCATGAGCGTGTCGCCCGCTTCGCTCACAGCCAGCTCCGATGTCCGTCGCGAGATTCCCCGGGGGGCCGGGGGCCGCCGCGACCGGATCGAAGCCGCGCTCGCAACGCTCGACGCCGAGTCGCGAAGACTCGAGCGGCTCGGCCTCGAGCTGCCGACGGCCCGCTGCCACGAGCACCAACGCTACTGGATGTTCTTGAGCGCGCTCTTCGCGCTGCCGGGCTCGGCGATCGAGCGCTTCACCCCGCGCGCGGACGCCTCGTGGCCCGGCGACCGGATCCGATGAGCGCGCCGCCGCCGAGCGCAGGCGGGCGCGGACCCCACGCGCTCCACATCGTGCCGGGAAGCGGCAATCCCGGCACCGAGGCGAGCCATCCGGCGCGCTGGAGCCGGCCGCACGTTCCGCTGGTCGTGATCGCCAGCGGCAAGGGGGGCGTGGGCAAGAGCACGCTCGCAGCGAACCTCTCGGTCGCGCTCGGCCAGCGCGGCGCACGCGTTCTGCTCGTGGATGCCGACTTCTCGCAAGCGAGCCTCGACCTGCTGCTCGGCCTCCACCCACGGCACGACCTGCAGCACGTGTGCGCGGGAGAGAAGACGCTGGAGGAGATCGCGATCACCGGGCCGCGCGGCGTGACGCTCATCCCCGCGGCCTCCGGAGCCCCCGAGCTCGCGGATCTCGACGACGTACGCCTCGAGTTCCTGCTCCGCGGCCTCACGCAGCTCGAAGCCTCAGCGGACCTCATGGTGATCGACACCGCCTCCGGGATCTCGCGCGCCGTGACGTCGCTGTGCCTGGCGGCGGACCTCGTGCTCCTCGTCACAACGCCCGAGATGCCGGCGTTTTCGGATGCCTACGGGCTGATGAAGCTGCTCCATCACCAGGGCCTTTCGCGCCCGCCGCATCTGATCGTGAACCAGTCCGGAAGCGCGGAGGAGGCGGAGGAGACATCGCACCGCATCGGCCTCGTCGCGCGGCGCTTCCTCCAGATGAACCTCGAGACCTGGGAGCCCGTGCCGCTGGACGCAGCGGTTCCCCGAGCCGTGCGCCGGCAGGAGCCGGTGTTCGCGACCTTCCCCCATTCTCCCGCGGCCGCGGCCTACCGCGCGGCCGCGGAGCGCCTGTGGAGCGTTGTCCTTCCCACCGATCCCGCCGTCGATCACGAGCAGCCCCAAAGGCTGGAAGCCTGAGAGAGGAGCCACACGATGCCCCGAGCCGCCGTCTCCACCGCGACCCGACCGTCTCTCCATCTCCGTTTGATCACGCAGCGCGCTGCGCTCAAGCGCACGCCGCCGTCGGCGGCTGTGATCTACTCCAAGGATGATCTGCTCAAGCGGTTCGCTCCGCTCGTGCGGCACGTCGTGGAGCGGGTCGCGGTCACGCTGCCGCGCAACGTCGATCACGAGGACCTCTACTCGGCCGGCGTGCTGGGCCTGCTCGATGCCCACGCGAAGTTCGATCCCAGGAAGGGCGTGAAATTCGAGACCTACGCCGTGTGGCGGATCAAGGGCGCCGTGCTCGACCAGCTGCGCGCCCTCGACTGGGTATCGCGCTCGATGCGCCGCAAGGCCCGCAACCTCGACGGCATCACGCGCAAGCTGGATCAGCGCCTGGGACGCGCCGCTTCCGAGGACGAGGTGGCGCGCGAGATGAAGATGACGCGCGGCGACTTCTACCGCCTGCTCGATCACGTGCGCGGCGCGGTCCTGGTGTCGCTCGACGAGGGCCGCTCCGGGGAGGATCAGGAGCCCAGCACGCTCGCCGACCACCTGCCCGATCCCAACGCCTCCGACGTCGAATCGCGGCTCGAGGAAGATCAGACGCGCCTCGTGATGCTGCGCACGCTCGACCAGCTTCCGGAGCAGGAGCGTCTGGTGGTCGCGCTCTACTACTACGAGCGGCTCACGCTGAAGGAGATCGGGCGCGCGCTGGGCATCTCCGAGTCGCGTGTCTCACAGGTCCACACCCGCGCCATGGCCCGGCTCAGGCTGCGGCTGCAGAAGGCGCTGGTCGAGGAGAAGGCTGCTTGAGGCGTGAGCGCGAGCCGGCGCCCGCCGTGAAGCCGCCGCCCTCCGCCGCGCTGCACGCGCGGATGATCGCGGCGCTCGCGGCAGTCGAGGCGGAGCAGGGCGGCGACGGCGCGCGCGAGCTGCGTGCGGCCCTCGAGGCGTGGTGGCGCGCGCAGCAGGAATGGAACGCGCATCTCGCGGAGCTGTTCGGGGCGCACCACGAGATCAACAACGCCCTGGTCGGCATCCGGGGGAACGCGCAGCTCATCCTGAGGAGTCCGGTCGCCGAGCAGCCGGGCGTCCGCGAACGATTGGAGGTCGTGATCCGTGAGTCGCAGCGAATCCAAGAAGCGGTGGCGCGTCTCGGGGACGCGAGGAGCGCGTTCCTCGGGTCGGACCCGGCGTCCCGCGCCGCCTGACCCGAAGTCCGACGCAGCTGCAGATCCCGCGCCCGCCGTGGACGAGGGGGCGGTGCGGGCCGGGGACGGCCCGCATGCGGGCGTGGTCGAGCGCCGGCGCGCGTCGCGATCGCTGTGGGCTGCGTGCGAGGCGCTGCTCGGCGGCTCGGTGGATCCCCGGGCGCTCGAGCGTGCGCTGGATTCCCTGCGCGAGGCATTCGATTGCGACGCGGTGGCGCTCCATGCGCGCGGGGAGAGCGGAGCGATCGAGCCGTGGCTCGCATGTGGCCCGTGGCAGCCAGCGCGTCGGCACGCTCGACCTGAAGGCGCGCCCCGGCCAGCGCTGGCGCCCGTCGCAGCTCGGCCTGGTGCGCACAGCTTCCGGCGCGCTGGGTGCCGCCGTCGGCGCGCGCCTCGAGCTGGAGCAGCTGCGCCAGCAGCCCGGGCGCGACCCGGTGACCGGGCTTCCCGACCTCCGCGCGTTCCATGCGCGCCTCGCCGAGGAGCTGGCGCGCGCGCGCCGCCACGGCCTCCCGCTCGGCGCGGTCGCCCTCGATCTCGACCACTTCGGGGCGCTCAACGCTCGCTACGGACGGGGGATCGGCGACGCGGTGCTGGCGGAGGCGGCGCTCCTCCTCAAGCTCCAGTGTCGGGAGTCCGACGTGCTCGCGCGGCTCGAGGCCGACCGCTTCGTGGTGATCCTTCCCGAGACCGAGATCGGAGCGGCGGTGCGCTGCGCCGAACGGCTGCAGCGCGCGGTCGAGGAGCACCGCTTCGCGCGCGTCGGCCGCCTGAGCGCCGCCGCCAGCGTGGCCTCCGGCCCGCGCGACGGGATCGAGGCCCTCGAGCTCATCGGCCAGCTCGATCAGGCGCTGGGGGTGGCCCGGAAGTCCGTGCGGCGCCGCCTGGCGCTGCCCGATCCCACGCCCACGCACTGAAGCGCGGCCACGGTTCCCGACATGGATCCCAAACCGCACGGCTCGGCCTCGCGGGCGGCGGCCGTCCCGGGCGCGGACGGCGAAGGTCTCGAGCCCGCGCGCGTGCTGGTCGTCGACGACGAGCCATCGGTCGTCGAGGTGTTTCGTGAGTTTCTCTCAGGCGAAGGCTACGCGCTGTCGGTGGCCCTGAGCGGTGAGGAAGCGGTCCGGCTCATCCCCGAGATCAAGCCCGACCTGGTGCTCACCGACATCAATCTGCCCGGTCTCTCCGGCCTCGAGGTCATGCGCTTTGCCAAGCGCGAAGACCCGGAGGTGGCAGTCATCGTCGTGACCGGCTACGCCTCCGCTTCCACGGCGATCGACGCGCTGCGCGAAGGAGCCTACGACTACGTCACCAAGCCCTTCGATCTCGACGACGTGCAGCAGATCGTGGAGCGCGGCATCGCGAATCGCCGGCTCAAGGCCATCAACCGCCGGCTCGTGGGCGAGCTGCGGCAGAAGAACGAGATC
>VBOS01000454.1 GCA_005893185.1 Candidatus Eiseniibacteriota bacterium | reverse complement strand
ACAACCAGGCCCATGCCGCCCTCCAGAACAAGGACCTGATCCAGGCCGAGCGGCTGGTGTTGCTCGCGCTGGATCGCGATCCCCAATTCGGGGAGGCCCTCTTCAACCGGGCCGTGATCTACAGCGGAAGGGGCGAGCTCGACTCCGCAGCGGCCCTGTATGGCGCGTTGATCCGCTCGCACGCACGGGACACGGCGCTGGTCGCGATGGCCCTCTACAACCTCGGCGACATCGACCTGCGGAGCGGCGCACCGGGGCAGGCGGTCGATCACCTGGCGCGCAGCTTCGCGCTCGATTCATCGCGCTGGGAGAGCTACAACAACCTCGGGTTCGCCCTGGTGCAAGCCCGGCGTCCCGCCGACGCGGTTGCATTGCTCGCGCGCGGCAC
>VBOS01000453.1 GCA_005893185.1 Candidatus Eiseniibacteriota bacterium | reverse complement strand
CCCCGCCGGACCCGGGTGAGCGGGCCGATCTCGAGCGGGAGCTGGCGACTCACGGCGTCGCGATTCCCGCCCACCGGTAGACGGATCGTCGATCGCTCGGAGCGCCAGGCGCGTCGTGCGACGCTACGAACGCCGGCCCGAGACGCCCGCGGGAGGCGCGTGCGGGGCCCCCCATGTGATAACTTTCCCCTGCTTCAGACGCCCCTGTCCCCACCCTTACCGGAGGTGCTCTGTGAGAACGCCGCATCGTTTCCCCTCGCTCCTGATCCTGGCGGCGGCTGCCTGCGCGGCCCTGACCCCGCTCCCCGCGCGCTCCGAGCTGCCGCCGCTCGTGCCGCGCGAGGTCTTCCTCGGCAACCCGACCCGGGCCCAGGCCCGCATCTCGCCGGACGGCACCCGCCTCACGTACCTCGCGCCTTCCTCGACCAACGTGCTCAACGTCTGGCTGCGCACGATCGGGAAGAGCGACGACAAGATGATCACGAACGACACCAAGCGCGGCATCCGCGCCTATTTCTGGGCCGAGGACGGCAAGCACGTTCTCTACCTCCAGGACGTGGGTGGCAACGAGAACTTCCACGTCTACTCGGTGGACCTCGCGAGCAACCAGGTAAAGGACCTGACCCCGTTCGAAGGGGTGCGCGCCCAGAACCTGCTCGTGGACCGCAATCACCCCAACGAGGTGCTGGTGGGCTTGAACCAGCGCGACAAATCGGTCTTCGACATGCACCGGATCGACCTCACGACCGGCGAGTCGAAGCTCGACACCCAGAACCCCGGCGACGTGCAGGGTTGGGGGACGGACGCCGCCTTCGTGATCCGCGCGGCGGAGGCGCAGGGCTCCGACGGGAGCACGATCATTCGCGTGCGCGACAGCGCGACCGCCCCGTGGCGCGACCTCATCACGCTCTCGGCCGAGGAGAACGGCTCCTTCGTGGACTTCACCGCCGACGGCAAGTCGGTCTACGTGGAGACCTCGCTCGGCTCCGACGTGACGCGTCTCGTCCGGCTCGACGCCACCAGCGGCAAGGAGCTGGAGCTTCTCGCGAGCGACCCGCGCTGCGACGTGGGCGGCATCATGGTGAACGACGTCACGCACAAGGTCGAGGCGGTGGGCTTCAATTACCTGCGCAACGAGTGGAAGGTGCTGGACCCCGCGCTCACGGCCGATTTCGATGCGCTCAAGAAGGCGCACAGCGGCGACTTCGCGATCGTGAGCCGCGATCACCCCGACCGCACCTGGATCGTCTCCTACACCGTCGACAACGGGCCGGTCGCCACCTACGCGTTCGACCGTAAGAGCAAGAAGGCCACGTTCCTGTTCGTGAACCAGCCCGCGCTCGAGAAGGCGCAGCTCGGTTCGCGCGAGCCGGTCGTCATCCCCGCTCGCGACGGCGAGAAGCTGGTGAGCTACCTCACATGCCCGGTGGGGGTGCCGCGCAAGAACCTGCCGATGGTGCTCTACGTGCACGGCGGCCCGTGGGCGCGCGACGTGTATGGCTACGATCCCACCGCGCAGTGGCTCGCCAACCGCGGCTACGCCGCGCTCCAGGTCAACTTCCGCGCCTCGACCGGTTTCGGGAAGCGGTTCCTGCACCTCGGCGACAAGCAGTGGGGCGGAACCATGCAGGACGACCTGACCGACGCCGTGAAGTGGGCGGTCGATCAGGGCATCGCCGATCCCAAGCGCGTCGCCATCATGGGCGGATCCTACGGCGGCTACGCGACGCTCGCGGGGCTCACGTTCACGCCCGACGTCTACAAGTGCGGCGTGGACATCGTGGGACCGTCCAACCTCAAGACCCTGCTGGGCTCGATCCCGCCCTACTGGGCGACGATCCGTAAGACCTTCGACGTCCGCATGGGTGAGATGGACAAGGATTCGGTCCTCAACTACAAGTGCTCGCCGCTCTTCCACGTGGACGACATCAAGGCCCCGCTCCTGATCGGCCAGGGCCAGAACGACCCGCGCGTCAACGTGCGCGAGTCGGACCAGATCGCGGCCGCGATGCGCGCCAAGAACCTGCCGGTCGAGTACGTGGTCTACAGCGACGAGGGCCACGGCTTCGCCCGTCCCGAGAACCGGATGGACTTCTACGGCCGGGCCGAGAACTTCCTCTCCAAGCACCTGGGCGGGAGGTCCGAGGCGTTCGTCGAGGTGAAGGGGGCGGCGGCGCAGATGAAGTAGCGGGGGTCAGGGAGTGACGGACCGGGCCCGGGGTGCCTTGGCGCCCCGGGCCCGCCCATTGAGCCCGAGCGTGCAACATGCCGATAGCTGCGCTATGATCATCGGCAACCGATGACCCTCCAGGCTCCAATGGAGGGCTGTTCATAGCCGGACCCTGAGCCCAAACCCGCTCGTCGAGGGGCACGGCCCGGGATCCGGAATGCGGACGACCATACGAGCCGGCTCCCATGCCGGTTTAATTAAGGGCGGCCCCCGCCCCATAGAGGCTCGCATGAGCGAGATCGTGCAGGTTTCCCTGCGCGGCACGCGCAAGGAGTTCTTCCTCAACTCCCGCAATCTCTGGCTCCGCCTACGCGACAAGGTCATCGTCCAGGCCGAGCACGGCGAGGCGATCGGCACCGTGTTCCTCAAGGACCCGGCGCTGATCGAGCTCAAGCGCCCCGGCAACGTCACGCGCGAGGTCATCCGCAAGGCCGAGGAGGAAGACCTCGACCAGGACGACCACAACCGCATCCGTGAGCAGGATGCGCTCTCGTACTGCCGCGAGCGCGTCGAGTTCCGCGAGCTGACGATGGACCTCTCGGACGTCGAGATGTCGTTCAACGGCCACCGGATTACGTTCTACTTCTCGGCCGAGCACCGCGTGGATTTCCGCGAGCTGGTGAAGGACCTGGCCTCCCACCTGCATGCGCGCATCGAGTTGCGGCAGATCGGGGTGCGCGACCAGGCGCGGCGCATGGACGGCTGCGGGCCGTGCGGCCGGGCGTTCTGCTGCTCGACCTGGCTCAGGGACTTCCATCCGGTCACGCTCAAGATGGCGCGCGAGCAGCAGCTCGCGCTCAACCCCGGGAAGATCTCGGGGGCCTGCGGGCGACTGATGTGCTGCCTCGCCTACGAGCTGTCCCAGTACCGCGACAGCGCCGAGCGGCTGCCTCCGGTGGGCGCCGTGCTCCGCACCGGCCAGGGCTCGATGACGGTGCTGCGCGCCGAGGTCTACCAGGAAGCGGTCTGGATCCGCGACGACGAAGGCGGCGAGCACCGGATCGCGCTCGCCGATCTGCCCCCCGGGCCGTACCACAAGTGCGGCGACTGCAACTGCGGAAAGAAGTCGAAGGCCGGCGGGAGCGGGGCGGCTCCCGGCAACGGCGAAGGGGAGCATCACGATGAGGCGCCGCGCGAAGACTTCCTGCCCGAGGTAAAGCCCACGGACGAAATGCAGTAACGAACGCCGGGGTGGGGGCGGGCGGGGTCCGTTTCGCGGCGCTACCTGCGGGGCGAAGAGGGTTGATCACGACCGCGGCGCCCAAAGCCCCTGCGCCGCGAAACGGACCCCGCCCGCCCCCGCCCCGGCGTTCCGCTATAATCCCGCGCGCCTTTCGCCCGGCCCCCGGGCGGCCCCCGGGCGGCCGCCGTGCCCAGCCCGGAGCGCGGCCGGGGCCCCATCGCCAACCCGGAGCACCAGTGCCCAGACGCTTCTACATCACCACCGCCATCGACTACGTGAACGGCCGGCCCCACCTGGGCCACGCCTACGAGAAGGCGCTCGCCGACGCGCTGGCCCGTTACCACCGGCAGCGCGGCGACGCGTGGACCGCATGGTTCCGCACTTCCGCGACGCGTGGAAGGCGCTCGAGATCACATACGACAAGTTCATCCGCACCACCGACCAGCGTCACGAGCGCGCCGTGCAGGAGCTGTTCTCCCGCCTCCACGCCGCCCGAAGCCCCAAGACCGGCGAGCCCGCGCTGTTCGAGCAGGACTACGATGGGCTCTACTGCGAGGGCTGCGAGGAGTTCAAGCAGGAGAAGGACCTCGATCCCCAGGGCCGATGTCCGATCCACCTGCAGATCCCGAAGAAAGTGCGCGAGAGCAACTTCTTCTTCCGCCTCTCGGAGTACGACGAGGCGCTGCTCAAACACATCGAGAACCACCCCGAGTTCATCCAGCCCGACTATCGCCGTAACGAGGTCGTGAACGTCATCCGCGAGGGGCTGCACGACGTCAGCATCACCCGCCCCAACGTGCTGTGGGGCGTGGCGCTTCCAGATGAGATCCCGGGCAGCGAAGGGCACACGGTCTACGTGTGGGCCGACGCGCTGCTCAACTACCTCTCCGCGCTCGGCTGGCCCGAGCGGCGCTACTCGCTGTGGTGGCTCGCCCGCGAAGGCGAGGTGGGGGGCGCGGGAGCCACGCGCCAGGACGAGTTCGAGGAGCTGTCCGGCCAGGGCCGGCCGGGAGCGGCGTGGGCCGGAACATCGCAGGTGCTCTACACCAATGCCTTCCACCTGATCGGCAAGGACATCAGCCGCTTCCACTGCGTGCTGTGGCCCGCGCTGCTGCTCGCGGCCGGCGTGCCGCTGCCGCGCCAGGTGTACGTGCACGGCTTCATCTACGCGCGCGGCGAGAAGCTCTCGAAGTCGCTCGGGAACGCCGTGGACCCGATCGCCCTCGCGAACGAGTACGGCGCCGATGCCTTGCGCTACTACCTGCTGCGCTCGTTCCCCACCGGACGCGACGGTGAGTTCACGCTCGACCTGTTCGTGGAGCTGTACAACACCCACCTCGCGAACGACCTCGGCAACCTCACGAGCCGCACGCTGACCATGGTGCACAAGTACTTCGACGGGGTTCCGCCCGCGGAATGGGATCCGTCATCGCTCCAGGATTCGGCGGCGCGCGATGCGCTCGACGCTCTGGTCGCGGCCGCGACCGGCGCGCCCGCAGATGTGGCGAAAGCGTACGAGGAGTTCCGCCTGCACGACGCGCTCGCTGCGGCCTGGAAGCCAGTGGTGCGGGCCAACGAGTTCATCGAGCGCGTAAAGCCCTGGGCGGTGGCGAAGGAGAGCTGTGGAGCATGCTGCGGCTGCCCGGCAAGCCGGGCGAGACGCGCGACGCAGCTGCTGCGCCACGCTTCGGCCCAGCCGAGCGGGCGGAGGAGAAGCTGGCGGAGGTGAAGAGCCTCTTCCCGCGACTCGAGGCCAGGACCGACGCGCAGGCGTGACCGCCGTGCCGGGCCGGCCGAGCGCCGCGGCTTCGCGCCTCGCGGTCCGTCGGTGGCGGGGCGAGGTCCGTTTCGCGGCGCTATATGCGGGGCGAAGTGGCATGATCACGACCACGGCGCCCAAAGGTGCTGCGCCGCGAAACGGACCTCGCCCCGCCACCGGCGCGCCGCGCTTCGCATGACCGGCGCGCCTGAGGACATCGTCGCATCGTCCGCCCGTCGCGAGGCTCTTCGCGCGTGATCGACACCCACTGCCACCTCGCGGACAAGCGCTTCGACAAGGACCGCGAGCCGGCGATCGAGCGCGCCCACGCGGCCGGCGTGCGCGCCTTCGTCGAGATCGCGTACGCGCCGGCGATCGTCGAGCGGGCGCACGCGATCGCCGCCCGCCATCCCGACCTCTTCCTGTGCGTGGGCGTCCACCCGAGCGAGGCCGGCCGCGTGCCCGACGACTATCTCGAGACCCTGCGCGACCACGCGCGTCACGCGCGCGTCGTCGCGATCGGCGAGACCGGGCTCGACTTCTACCGTGACCACGCGCCGCGTGAGGCGCAGGAGCGCTGGTTCCGCGCTCAGCTCGCGCTCGCGGACGAGATGGGGCTGCCGGTCGTGATCCACCAGCGCGCGGCGCTCGAAGAGACGCTCACGATCCTGGAGGAGACGCGCCCCGCAGCCGCCGGCGTGCTCCATTGCTTCGACGACGGGCCCGCAGCTGCCGAGCGCGCTCGGGCGCTCGGGTTCAAGCTCGGGATCGGCGGCTGCGTCACCTACGGGCACGATGCGCTCGAGGCGGCTGTGCGCTCCGCCCCCGCCGAGATGCTGGTGCTCGAGACCGACTCGCCCTACCTCGAGCCCGAGCCACGCTCCCTGCGGCGCAACGAGCCCGCCCTGCTCGCGCGCGTGGTCGCGCGCCTGTGCGACCTTCGGGGCTGGAGCGCAGATGAGGCCGACCGCGTCACGACCGCGAACGCGCGGGCGCTGTTCCGATTTCCGCTCGCCGACGGAGCGTAGCCGGCGTCCGGCCGCGCCTCGCGGCGAGGCCCTGTTGTCCACGGGGGGCAGGTGAAGCGCCGATCCGAGATTCCCCGGCTGGCACTCCTGCTCGCGGTCTTCGCCGCTGTGGCGTATGGGCCGGCACTGAGTCTGCCATTCATCGGTGACGACTACATCTTTCTCGACAAGACTCGCGACGCGAGCTTCACCGAGCTGTGGTCATTCAAGAACGTCGACTTTGGATGGTATCGCCCGTGGTCTCGGGAACTGCACTTCTGGTTGCTGCAGAGGGTGGCGGGGCTTCATGAGGTGGCCTATCGGGTCTTCGGCGTGATGCTGTGGATCGTCGCGCTCTGCTTCTACGCGGCGATCGTGCGCCGGCTCGCTTCGCATCGCGTTGCCGCACTCGCGACTTTGGGTGTCGCGAGTCTCGCGCTTTGGGGCACACCGTTGGTGTGGATTTCGGGAAGCCAGGACTTGTGGATGTTGTGCTTCACAATGGCGAGCACATTGCTGTTCGTCAGGGGCCATATCGGGTGGGCCATTCTGCCTTTCGGGCTCGCCCTGCTCAGCAAGGAGACCGCTGCGGTCCTCCCGGCACTGCTCTGCGGCTATGTGGTCCTGTTGGAGCGCCGCCGCCCATCTGACGCGTTTCGGCGCACCGCACACTTCTGGGCGCTCGTTCTGGTCTGGCTCATCGTTCACCCGACGCTCCACGTGCGATTGCTCTCCCATCCACAAGTGACACGGGAACTCGAGAATCGCCCGTCCTCGCTGATCACGATTCTCGTGAGGACGATCCTTTCCGGCCTGAATGTCGACGTATTTCCTCGCCCGCAGGAAATCGGTTGGGTGGACGCATTGCGAGTTCTGGCCTCGGTCGTGGTCCTCGCGGCCGGCGTCGGGGTCGTCATGCGCACACGACGAGCAGACGATCCTCAGGAGGGAGCCTATGCGCGGCAGATGGCACTTGGGCGCTTCGCGTTCCTCTGGATGACGGTTGGCTGGTTCCCGTTGTTCCTCCCTTCCATCGCATGGCACGCCTACTACGGTTGCCTCGGGGTGTTCGGCGCCTGGCTCGCCATGGCGCTCTGGCTGCAGGACCGACCGAGGCTCGCCATGGCGGCGATCGCTTGCCTTGCGTTCCTTCGCGGCGCCCAAGCGAGCACACGGTCGTCGGACTGGGGAACCGAGTGGTATCAACGACGTGCGGGCAACATGCTCTCCGCGATTCGGGACGAGCTCTACCGGCAACACCCCTCGTTGCCACCCCATTCGAGGGTGTTCCTCGGCCATATACCAAACAACATCGGCCTGATTGC
>VBOS01000450.1 GCA_005893185.1 Candidatus Eiseniibacteriota bacterium | reverse complement strand
CAGCACGCAGAAGCGCCCGGGCAGGCTCACCTGCTGCGTGACGCGCGGGCCCTTGGTGCCGATCGGCTCCTTGGTGATCTGGACCAGGATCTCCTGGCCCTTCTTCAGGTGGTCGTCGATGCGGGGCGGCGGGGCGCGGCGGCGGCGGTGGTGGCCTTCTTCCTCGACATCCGAGAGGTCGTCGAGGTTGTTGAGCGACTCGGCGAGGTCGGAGGCCTGGAGGAAGCCGGTCTTGGGCAACCCCATGTCCACGAACGCCGCCTGCATGCCGGGCAGCACGGCGTTCACGCGGCCTTTGTAGATGTCCCCGACGTGCCCGATGCGCGTCTCGTAGGAATCGGCGTTGATGACGATCGTTTGCTTCACGGAGGCGTCCTTTGAGCCTCCCGCGCCGACGCTGCCCTCAGTCGCTGGCTCCCAGCAGGGCGAGCGGATCGAGCCGGCGGCCGTCCGACTCCGCCCACATCATCACCCTCTCTACATCGGTGATGCGCGGGTCGGCGTGCGGAACGAGCAGCGCCATCAGCTCCTCCGGCCGCACCTGGGCGCGGGCGGTGAAGCGGATGTGCGCGTCGAGCGCCACCGGCGTCTCCTCTTCGCTCAGCGCCAAGGCTGCAACCGAGGGACGAGCGTCGAATTCGCGGGTCTGGCCCTCGCTCGCGCGGCGCACGATCACGTGGTCACGGGCGAGCAGCACGGGAACGGCCGCCGCAAGCGTCGCTCGCAGTGAATCCGGCGTGAGGCCGGCGTCTGCGAGGTACGGCCGCGGAAAGCGGATCCGCCAGGATCCGCCCCCGAGCTGGCTCATCAGCGAGAGCGTCTTGAACAGGATGGGCCGGAAGGCCAGCACCCGGAGTCCCGGCGGCAGGACCGCGTTCAGCCGATCGGCCAGATCCACCGCTGGCGGCTGCGAGAACTCCAGGTCGAAGACCTCGGCCCGGGAACGATGCCCCAGGGGCAGCGGAGGCCCGAACGACATCTTGAGATGCGGACGATGTCCCTGGGTGTAAGCGAGCGGCAGCCCGGAGCGGCGCAAGGTCCGCTCCCAGGTCCGCATGAGGTCGAGATGCGACGTGAAGCGCATCTCGCTGCCCTTCTCGAACACGATGCGGAAACGCGTGCTGGTGGAGACGCCGATGGTGCGCGGCACGCGCCGCCCGGGGCGGCCGTAGGCCGGCTCCGGCACGGTGGCGCGGGCGGCGGCCAGGTCGAGCGGCCCGTGCGGCGTCTTCACCCACGGCCGCTGGGGGCACTCGGAGACGCCGCACGAGAAGCAGATGTCCTCGAGCCGGCAGTCGTCGGTGATCGCAGCGCGGTCGGCCTTGAGCTTCTCGCGCACCAGGAACTTCTTGGTGACAGGCGACTGCACCACGTCCCACGGCTGGTCGAGTGCCAAGTCGCGCTCCATCAGCTCGCGCTCGGGATCGATGCCGAGGTCGCGGAACACGGCGAGCCAGGTCTCGAAGCGCAGGTGCTCGCTCCATGCGTCGAAGCGGCAGCCGCGCCGGAACGCCTCCTCCACAGCCAGCCCCATCCGCCGGTCGCCGCGCGTGAACACACCCTCCAGGAGCGAAGTCTCGGCATCGCGGTACTTGAGCGTGACCGGCGTTCCGCGCGCGGCCTCGCGCAGCACGCCGAGCCGGCGGTTGAGCTCGGGCGTCGAGACCTGCTCCGCCCATGCGAACGGCGTGTGCGGCTTGGGCACGTGCGGCGATACGCTGGCTGTGACGCGGAAGCCCTTGTTCCCCTGATCGCGCGCCTTCTGCCAGGACTTGTGCGCCAGGCTCATGATCGCGCGCAGGTCATCGTCGTTCTCCCCCGGCAGCCCGCACATGAAGTAGAGCTTGGCCCCGGTGTACCCCTCGCGCGCGGCGGTCGCCACCGACTCGAGCAGCTCCGCCTCGGTGTGGTTCTTGTTGATCACGTCGCGCATGCGCTGGCTGCCGGCCTCGGGGGCGAGCGTGATCGAGCCCTTCTTCTGCGCAGCCAGACGCCGCGCCACCTCGACCGGCACGTTGTCGGGGCGGGTCGACGGCAGCGAGATCTGGACGCGCGTCGGGCACAGCTCGTCGGCGAGTGCCGCCACCTGGTCCACGATCTGGGTGTGATCGGTGCTCGAGAGCGAGATCAGCGAGACCTCCTCGAGTCCGGTCGCCGCGAGGCCGTTCAGCACTTCCTCGACCACCTGCTGGGCGGGCTTCTCGCGCACCGGGCGGTTGATCATGCCCGCCTGGCAGAAGCGGCAGCCGCGCGTGCAGCCGCGCATGATCTCGACCGAGAGCCGGTCGTGCGTGATCTCGCCCACCGGCAGCAGGGCGCGCCACCGGAACCAGCCGGCCTTCCTTCGTGCCCTCCAGCACGTAGCCCGACGGCACGTACACGCCGCGGACGTGCGCGAGATCGCGCAGCAGCCGCGCGCGCGACCCGCCCTCGCGCTTGGCGACCTTCACCCGCTCGACCACGGCGTGGATCACGTCCTCGCCGTCCCCGATCACGAACGCGTCGATGAACTCCGCCATCGGCTCGGGGCTGAAGGCCTGCGCCCCGCCCGCGATCACAAGCGCGTGGCGCTCGTCGCGGTCGCGGGAGTGGAGCGGCAGCCCGGCGAGATCGAGCATGGCGAGCACGTTCGTGTACTGCAGCTCGTACTGGAGCGAGAAGCCGATCACGTCGAACGCAGATGCCGGCGCATGGGTGTCGAGCGAGAACAGCGGGATCCCCGAGCGCCGCATCTCCGCCTCGGCGTCCGGCCACGGCGCGAACGTCAGCTCCGCCGCGCAGTCGTCGCGCTGGTTCAGCACGTGGTGGATGATCCGGATCCCGACGTTCGAAAGCCCGATCTCGTAGGCGTCCGGGAACGCGAGCAGCACTCGGACCTCGGCCTCCGCGAGCGGCTTGCGTGGCGCGTGCAGCGCGTTCCCCAGGTACCGGTTGGGCTTGGAGACGCGGGGCAGCAACTGATGCTGGATGAGTTCGGCGATCGCCTCGCTCATGGGGATATCGGCTTCCGAGTGGAGGGCGTGGTCGGGTCCGCGGCGCGGGGCCGGGCGTGCGGTTGCACCGCCCGCCACGGTCCAGGGCGGCGGCCCAACAAGGACAGTCACTTGTGGGACGGGAAGTTAGCACAGGGGTGCGAGACTGCCAACCGGCTGCGGGCGCGAACTCGCGCCGTCCTCTCGGTGCCGCCGACGGCTTCGGGAGCACCGGTTGGCGATGCCTTCCATCGGCCGGCGGCGGAGGGCGGATGCGGCCGGTCCCGGCGCTGCGATAGTGTGCCCGCTCATGCGAATCCCCGATCGGACGTCGGACCGGCTGCGCCGGATTCAGTCCCTGACGGGAATGATCCCGCTCGGCGTCTTCCTGATCGAGCACATCTCGGTCAACGCCCTCGCGCTCGGCGGGCCGGAGCATTTCCGGCGCGCTGCAGCTGCGCTCGGCGGGATCCCGATGCTGGCTGCGATCGAGGTCGCTGGGATCGCGTTGCCACTCGTGATCCACAGCATGATCGGCATCCTGATCGCGACCGAGCTGCCGGAGCGCGGGAGCCGAGAGTGGCCGAGCCGTCGCGAGATCCTGCAGCGGGCGACCGGGCTGCTGCTCCTGCCGTACCTCATCTATCACGTGTGGGCCACCCGGCTCTCGCCCGACGTGCTGAAGCACGGCGCCGATCTGTTCGACGTGATGCACAGACAGGTGAGCGGGGCGGGTGGGATCGTCTTCCATGCGACCGGCGTGATCCTCGCCGCCTGGCATCTCGGCAACGGGCTTCCGGGCTTTGCCGAGCGCTGGGGGTTCGCGCGCACGCCGCCTTTGGCCCGCGCGGCCGCGCGCGTGGGCGGCGTGATGTCGCTCGCACTCGCGATCGCAGGCGTCGCTGCGCTGATCGCGTTCGCCACCGCCACGCCGCGCCTGGTGCTCGCGCCGAGCGGCGACGCCGCGCAGTCCATCTCGCGCGGGGCGAAGATGCAGCGCGGGCCGGGCCCGGCGCTGCCCCCCGCCCCGCCGCGACCCGTGGCGCCAGCCGCTGCGCGGGCCACGCCATGAGCGAATGGGCCGCCGACCGCGAGTCGGGCTCGAGCGACGTGGCACTCGCGTTTCTCTCGGATCTCGAACGCTGGAGCGCGACCGACGGCTCGGCATCGGCGCGCGAGCTGCACGCAGCGCTGCTGCGTCGGCTGCGAGCGGCGCAGGCCGCGCAACCGACGATGGCGCTCGTTCACCAGCTCGCGGCGCGCGCGCTCGACGTGGTGGCCGCGGGCATCGCACGCGAGGATCGGCCGGCCGACGTGCGCGCGCACCTCGCGCAATCGTGCGCGCAGGAGCGCCGGGATCTCGCGGAGTCGCGAGCTGCGGTGGCGCGCACAGCCGTCTCGTTGCTCGCCGAGCGCGGCGGCTGGATCGCAACGCTGTCCTCGAGCGCGATCGTGCGCGAGGCGTTCCTCGCAGCAAAGCGCGAAGGGCGCGAGCCACGCGCGCTGGTCGCAGAGGGGCGGCCGCGCCTCGAAGGGCGCGCGCTCGCAGCTGCGCTCGCGACGGCGGGGATCCCGGTGTGGCTGGTGGCAGACGCCGCGCTCCCGCTGCTCCTCTCCCACGCCGCCCTGCTCTGGCTCGGCGCGGACGCTGTGACCGAGGCGGGCGTGATCAACAAGATCGGCTCGTTCGCCGCAGCGCTCGCAGCCCGCGAGCACTCGGTCGCGTGCTATGCGCTCGCCGGGCGGCGCAAGTTCCTGCCGGCCGGAACGCCGGCGTTGCGCATCATGGAGATGCCGCCCGCCGAGGTTTGGGAATCGCCTGCGCCCGGCGTGCAGCCTCGCAATGTGTACTTCGAGCTGGTCCCGATGGGGCTGCTGCGCGGGATCGTGGTCGAGGGGGAAGCGCTGGGCCCGAGCGAAGCCGGGACGCTGGCGCGAGAGCGCCCGCTGCCGGAGGAGTTGGCTGGGGCGCCCTGACGGCGCGCGCGCGCAGCTCGGCGCTGCGACTCTGCGACACCCGTGTCGGGGCGCCCGAGCGACGCGGTACGCCGTGCGCTCTCGCGGCTCCCGTAGTTGCCACAGGCGGCCGGTTGGCAGATGCGATTCCGCAGCCCGACGCGACGCCTATCGGCTGCCCCGCTCTCCGACCGACATTGCGTGCGCCCTCGCGCTGGTGCATGCTGGTCTGGCGTCGCTCTTGCATCCGGTTTCGTCCGGAGGCCGTGCATGACTCGCATCGATCGGCTGCTCTCGCTCGTCTCTCTCGCGCTCCTCGAGAGCGGCTGCGCGATCGTGAGCGGCTCACCCCCCGAACGCTACGGTGGGGGCGCCACGCTGACCGAAGCGGCGAAGGAAGCCGCGAAGGACTCGACCGAGAAGCAGCGGCGTCTCGAAGTGGGCGACCAGGTTCCGCCGGGTTGGACCGGGACCGAAGGTGGCGCGGGGATGACGAGCGCTGAATCCGAAGCGCTCTCGGGATCCGGCAGCGGCGGCGGCGGCGAGCCCACCCACTGGGTCCTCGGTGCCGTCGGAGGGGCGGGAAGCCTCGGCGGCCAGGAGTTCGAGGGATTCGGGTTCGGCGGCCTCGACATCGGCGCCTTCGCGACCGACCGGTTGCGGCTCGATCTCGGCCTGCTGGTCCTCTCCCCCAACCTCAGCGCGACGAGCTTGGCCGGGCAGGGACTCAAGGACGAGATCGAGCTGGCCGCCGACCTCTCGGCGCGCTACTACCTGACGCCGCCGCACACGTTCCTCGGCCTCTATCCGCTCGCGGGCGCGCGCTTCGGCACGCTGTTCTGGACCTATCGCACGCCGGTCAACGTGATCGCCGACGGTGGCCCCAAGACGATCCAGGACGACTACCTCAACTATTTCGCGATGTACGGCGGGCTGGGTGTCTCGCTGGCCCAGGCCCGGCATTTCTCGACCGGCGTCAACTTCACGACCGGCTTCCGCGCCTACGGCGCGACGACGTTCGAAGGCTTCCACAACACCCTGTTCCCCACCACCGGCTACGCGCAGCTCGCGGCCGAGGTCACGTACAAGTTCTGAGCGAGGCGGGGAGCGAGGCAGATCGTACGCTCTATCCCTTCACCACCAGGAACGGCCGGAGCTTGGCGACGGGCCGCGACAGCCCCGCTCCCTCGCAAAAGCGCACCACCTGCGCCGCGTCCTTGTAAGCCTCGCTGGTCTCCTCGCGCAGCGTGTCGCGGCCCTCGTAGCGCACCACCACGCCGATCCTGCTCAGCTCTTCGACCAGGTCGCGGCCCCGCGTCTCGCGCACCGCCTGGGTCCGGCTCATCTGGCGGCCGGCGCCGTGGCAGGTGGAGCCGAACGCGTGCCGCATCGAGCCCCCGCTGCCGAGCAGCACGAACGAGTAGCGCCCCATGTCGCCCGGCACCAGCACCGGCTGTCCGATCGCGCGATAGGCCGCCGGCACGTCCGGGTGCCCGGGCGGGAACGCGCGGGTGGCACCCTTCCGGTGCACCAGGCAGCGCACGGCGCCCGTCGCGATGGTGTGATTCTCGAATTTCGCGATGTTGTGCGCCACGTCGTAGACCAGCGTGAGGCCCATCGGCCCGGCGCCGCGGCCCAGCACGCGCTCGAACGCGCGGCGCACGCCGGCGGCGATGCACTGGCGGTTGGCCCACGCGAAGTTGGCGGCTGCGCGCATCGCGCCCAGATAACGCCGGCCCTCGGGCGACGCGATCGGCGCGCACGCGAGCTGGCGGTCGGGCAGAGCAATGCCCCAGCTTCCCAGCCTGCGCGAGACCTCACGCACGTAGTCGGTGCACACCTGGTGGCCGAGCCCGCGCGAGCCGCAGTGGATCATGACCGTGACCGTGCCGGCCTCGAGCCCGAGTGCTCGCGCTGCGGCCTCGTCGTAGACCTCGCTCACCTCCTGCACCTCGAGGAAGTGGTTGCCCGAGCCGAGCGTGCCGAGCTGGCCGCGGCCACGGTCCTTCGCGCCCACGCTCACCGACTGCGGCTCGGCGTCGGCCAGCACGCCTGCCTCCTCGCAGTGCTCGAGGTCGCTGCCGAGGCCCAGGCCGCGCCTGACCGCCCAGCCCGCGCCCTCGCGCAGCACGCGGTCCAGCTCGCCGCCGGCCAGGCTCACAGCGCCCTCCGAGCCCACGCCGCACGGCACCTCGCGGAAGAGCGCGTCGGCCAGCGGCTCGACCCGGTCCGCGAGGTCGGCGCGCGTGAGCCGGCTCTTCATCAGCCGCACGCCGCAGCCGATGTCGTAGCCCACAGCCCCCGGCGAGACCACGCCTTCTCCGGGCTCGGTCGCGACCACGCCACCCACCGGAAGCCCGTAACCCCAGTGGGCGTCGGGCATCGCGATCGAGGCTTCGAGGATGCCGGGCAGGTGCGCTGCGTTCCGCACCTGGTCGGGGGTGCGGTCGGAGAGCATCTTCTCGAGCAGCGGCTTGTCCGCGATCAGCACGCCGGGAACGCGCATGCCGCCTTCCCGCGGCAGCATCCAGCGGAACTCGTCGAGCTGCGTGACACGCGCGAACGTGGCTTGCGTCATGGCGCGAGTGTGCGCGCCCCCGGCGCGCGATTCAACCGCGCCCGCGCTCGACTCGCGGACGCGGACGGGTTGCCCGGCTTTGCGCGCCCGCGCGCTCGGCTTCTCGCGCGCTGCGCGGCCTGATCGTTACGTCGGGATGCCCCCGGCGCTCGGCTCTACCTTCGTCTCGGGCGGGCGAGCTGCGCTTCGAGTTCCCGACGCAAGCGCCCGCCACAGCGCCTGTCCGCGGCGAACCCAGTCGCTGATGTTGGCGGGGCGCACGAAGGCGACCGCCGCCATCGCGGCTCCCAGGCCGGCGCCGATCAGCGGCGCGCTCCGCTTGAGGGCGTGCAGGATCGAAAGGCCCTGATCGACGGCTGCGAGCGGCCCCCGCCAAGGAGCCAGGCGATCGGACAGCTCGTCGCGCTCGGCGGCTGCGCGCTCGACGAGGCGCGCGCGGCGGGCCCGGTTCGCATCGCCCGCGCTCACGGCGCTCCTCCCAGGCGCTCGCGGTCCTTGCGCAGCTCCGCGATGGTGGTGGCGAACATCGGCGGCCGGCTCTTGAGCCACGCGCGCAGCCATACCATGCCGGCGAGCGCGCCGAGCAGCAGCGCGAGGGCGGTGATGCCGATCGCCATCAACCGATGCTCAGGGCTCACCGCCAGCACGATGAACACGATGGCGAGCATGAGGCCGGTCTGGACGCAGAACAGCGCGATGAGCGCGACCATCGCCAGCCGCGTGAGGTTGAGCCGCTCGTCCGTGATCTCGGTGGAGAGGATCTCGAGCCGGGTCTGCAGCACGCGCAGCAGGGTGCGGCCGAGGCGGCGCACCGAGCCCATCATCCCTTCGTCGCGGGGCGACTGTGGATCGGGGGCCATGCTCGCCTCAGCGCCGCGAGATCATGACGCCGAGGAGCAGTCCGGCCACGGCGGCGATGCCCACGGCGCCCCACGGATGCTCGCGCACGTACTCGTCCGCGGCCCGCGCGGCCTCCTTCGCCTGATCGACCACGGCGTCCTCGAGGCCCGCGAGCTTCTGGCGGGCGGCGCGCAGAGTCTCCTCGGCACGGGCGCGGGCCGCTGTGATCCGCTCGCCGGTTGCGCCGGTGGTGGCCTTCAGCAGCTCCTCGGCGTCGGCGATGACCGCCTTCATGTCGCCCACGAGCTGCTCGCGGGCATCGGGGATGGAACCTGTCATTCGCGTGCTCCCTTCGTTCGAGTCGGCCGAATGGCGTCCCTCGGAGTGCGTGGAACCGCTGCGCCGGGCTCGAAGCGCACGCTATCGGTTTCGCCGCCCGGGGGCAAAAAGCGGGTGGCCCCGGCGACGGCTCCCGGTTGACGCAGTGCCCGGCGCATGCGACGAGGTCTTCTGTCTCCGCGCTCTGCCTCAGGAATCCCCGGCCGGATCGAGCCCGTAGTACCGGCTGAGCTCGGCGTACATCTCCGGATGGCGCAGCCGCAATGGCTCGGGCTGCTCGAAGAAGACCTCGGTCGCCACCGCGAAGAACTCGGCGGGGTTGGTGGCCGCGTACTCTCCCAGCAGGCTCCCTTCGGGCTGCGCGCGCAGGCGCTCGAACTCGGGGGCCATGGCGCGCGCCCATGCCGCGTATTGGCCGCGGCTGTCCAGGAACGGCGTGCCGTCGCCCTTCCCGTCCTCCGAGTCGAGCTGATGTGCGAACTCGTGCAGGATGACGTTCTGGCCGTCGCGCACGTCGCGAGCCCCCTTGAGCGCTGCGTCCCACGCCAGCACAACGGCCCCCGTGCGCCAGGACTCGCCGAGCAGCGGAGTCCTTCCTTCGGCCGTGATGGGACCCTGCCGCTCCTCCCGCCGAACCAGAAATGTGCTCGGGTAGACCAGGATCGACGTGAGGCGGGGGTAGTAGTGAGGCTCGTCGCCCAGCATGAGGAGGGCGGCGTGGGCGGCGATCGTGACCCGGATCTCGTCGTCGAGCCTCAAACCTCCGCAGCCCTCGAAATGCTTCTCGGCGAGCAGGACCTGCACGTCCCCGCGAAGCCGCGCTTGAAGCTCAGCGGGTAGCCGGCCGTAGAGCGGGACGTTGCGGGACATGATCGCGAGCCAGTCCTCGGGGAAGGGCTGCGCGCGGAGTCGCGCGCGCCGCCGGCGGGCGAAGAAGTCAAACATCCCGCGCCTGCAAGGCTTCGCGCTCGGACGCAGCTGGCTCGGGCGAGTTCGTCTCCCGCAGGAATCTCCCGGTCCACGAGCGCTGCGCGGCCATGATCGCATCGGGTGGGCCCTCGGCCACCAGCTCGCCGCCGGCCTCACCCCCTTCGGGGCCGAGGTCCACCACCCAGTCGCAGCTCCGGATCACGTCGAGGTTGTGCTCGACCACGATCACCGTGTCGCCGCGCGCCACGAGATCGTCGAGCACCTCGAGCAGGCGGCGCACGTCGGCGAAGTGCAAGCCCACGGTGGGCTCGTCGAGCAGGTAGAGCGCTTCGCCGCCGCCGCGCGCGGCCAGCTCGCGCGCGATCTTCAGGCGTTGGGCCTCGCCGCCCGAGAGCTGGTTCGCGGGCTGGCCGAGCCTGAGATAGCCGAGGCCGACGCGCCGCAGCATGTGGAGCGCGCGCGTGAAGCGCGACTCGCGCGCGAAGTGCTCGAACGCCTGGTCCACGGTGAGGTCGAGCGCCTCGCGGATGTTGACGCCGCGGTAGCGCACATCGAGCACATCTCGGCGGAAGCGCGCGCCACCGCACGCATCGCACGGCACCAGCAGATCG
>VBOS01000448.1 GCA_005893185.1 Candidatus Eiseniibacteriota bacterium | reverse complement strand
CGCCGGGCGCGGCGGCTCGGCCGGGGTCCATATCGAGGCTCGCCGGCTTGGGATCGTCGCTCACGGCTTCTCCTCCCCCTCTTCGCCCGGCCACTGGTGGAGGCCGTAGACGCCGCCCTTCAGGGTCTTGAGCGCCAGCAGCGCGCACTTGAGGCGCACCGGGCCCAGCTCGATCCCGAGCATCTCGAGCACGTCCTCGCGGCTGATCTTCTTCGCATCATCGAGCGTCATGCCCTCGAGCTTCTCGCTCAGCATGGAGGCCGAGGCCTGGCTGATCGAGCAGCCCTGGCCCGAGAACCGCACCGCGATGATCCTGCCGTCCCGGATCTGGAAGTCCATCCGCAGGCGGTCGCCGCACAGCGGGTTCGCGTCCTCGAACGACACGTCCGGGTGCTCGAGCGTGCCCTGGTTCCGCGGGTGCTTGTAATGGTCGAGGATGTTCTCCCGATACAGCTCGTCCCAGCCGCTCATCGAGCGCTCTCCCGCTGCCGCACGTTCGTCGCGCCCGGCCACGGCGCCGGCCGGGGCGCTCATCGCGCGAAGACCTTGCGCGCCTTGTGGAGGCCGGCCACCAGCGCGTCCACGTCTTCGGGCAGACTGTAGCAGTGGAACGAGGCCCGCGCCGAGGCGGGGATCCCGAGCGACTCGTGGAGCGGCATCGCGCAATGATGCCCGGCGCGCACCGCCACTCCGTCGCCGTCCAGCACCGTGGCAACGTCGTGCGGGTGGATGTCGGCGAGCGTGAACGCCACCACCCCGCCGCGCCTCTCCGCCGGCGGGCCGAGCAGGTGCAGATCCGGCACATCGGCGAGCCGCGCCATCGCGTAGGCCGCGAGCTCGCGGTCGTGCGCGAAGACCGCGTCCATGCCGAGCGCTTCGAGGTAGTCGACCGCTGCGCCGAGACCCACCGCCTCGGCGATCGGCATGGTGCCTGCCTCGAACTTCCACGGCACGTCGTTCCACTTGGAGCCCGTGAGCTTCACCTCGCGGATCATCTCGCCGCCGCCCAGGAACGGCGGCATCGCCTCGAGCCACTCGCGCCGCGCCCACAGCGCGCCGATCCCGGTGGGACCGAGCATCTTGTGGCTGGTGAAGGCCACGAAGTCCGCACCCAGCGCTCGCACGTCCACCGGACAGTGCGGCACGCTCTGCGATGCGTCCACCACGAACACGGCGCCCGCCGCATGCGCCTGGCGCGCGATCTCGGCGACCGGGTTCACCGTGCCGAGCACGTTCGAGATGTGGACGACCGAGACCAGCTTCACGCGCCCGTCGGCGAGCAGCGCGGGGAGCGCGTCGAGCGCCAGCTCGCCGTCGCGGGTGACCGGGATGAAGCGCAGCTCGATCCGGCGCTCATCTGCGAGGAGTTGCCACGGGACGAGGTTGGAGTGGTGCTCCATCTCGGTGAGCACGATCGCGTCCCCGGCCTCGAGCCGCGAGCGGCCCCACGAATGGGCGACGAGGTTCAGGGCCTCGGTGCTGTTGCGCGTGAACACGATCTCGCGCGGCGAGGCCGCGCCCACGAACCGTGCGACGCGCCGGCGCGCGTCCTCGTAGGCCGCGGTCGCCTCCTCGGCGATGGTGTAGATGCCGCGATGGATGTTGGCGTTGTAGCGCCGGTAGTAGTCGGCCATTGCGTCCAGTACGGCGTCGGGCTTCTGCGACGTGGCGGCGCTGTCGAGGTAGATGAGCGGCTTCTCTCGCGGCTCGCGAAAGATCGGGAACTGCGCCCGCACAGCTCGCGCGTCGAACGTCGGAGCGGACGGGACCGCCCGCGCCGGGGCGCCGGCAGGCGCGGCCGCCGCTGAAGAGGCGGGCGACACGGGAGGCGCGGGAGCCCGCGTCGCAGCCGAGCCCGTCCCGGCCGCAGCTGGGGCGGCCGAATGCGCCGGGCTGCGCTGGGTCACGGCGTCACCCGATCTTGTGGCGGATCGCGTCCCGCAGCTGCTCGCGCACGCCCTCGAGCGGGATGCGGTCGAGCACCGGGGCGAAGAAACCCTCGACGATCAGGCGCTGGGCCTCGAGGCGCGGCAGGCCACGTGCCATGAGGTAGTACATCTGCTCGGCGTCCACGTGCCCGATCGTCGCGCCGTGCGTGCAGCGCACGTCGTTCGCCAGGATCTCGAGGCCCGGGATGCTGTCGGCGCGCGCCGACTCGGAGAGCAGCAGGTTGCGGTTCGCCTGGTAGGCGTCGGTGCGCTGCGCCCCCTCGCTCACCTGGATCAGGCCCTGGTAGACGCTGCGCGCCCGGTCCTTGAGGCAGCTCTTGATCAACAGGTCGCTGGTGGTGTGCGGCACGAGGTGGCGCTGCAGCGTGTGCAGGTGGAAGTGCTGGCGCTCGTCGCCGAACAGGAAGCCGTTGACAAACGCCTGCGAGCCCTCGCCCGCGAGATCGAAGTACGCGTTCGCCTTCGCCATCTGCGCGCCGAGCATGGTCTGGATCCACTGCAGCTCGGCGCCCGCGCCGACGCGCGCGCGGTGGTTCGAGCAATGGTAGACGTTGCGCCCCCAGTCCTGGAGCGTCCCGTAAACCAGCCGGGCACCGTCGCCGAGGAAGCACTCGGTTCCGCCGTCGTGGAAGCTCGCGCCGTCGGCGTTCGTGGAGAGCTGCTCCTCGATGACCGTGGCGCGGCTCTCCTTGCCGAGCATGACCACCGTGCGTGGCGCCGCGAGGCGGCCACCGCCGTCGAGCCACTGGAAGATGCGGATCGGCATCTCGGCCGCGACGCGGTCCGGCACCCACACGAACGCACCGCCCGAGCGTAGCGCGGCCCCGATCGCCACGTAGCGATCGTAGTC
>VBOS01000002.1 GCA_005893185.1 Candidatus Eiseniibacteriota bacterium | reverse complement strand
TCGAGTCCGCGAAATAGGCCTCTTCGGCCGTCACCAGGTTGCGAAGGTCCGACTTCATCGAGGCGATGTACGCCTTCTCCTTCGTGTTCGCGAACTTCGGAATGGCGATCGCGGCCAGAATGCCGATGATCACGACCACGATCAACAGCTCAATCAGTGTGAAGCCCTTGCGGTTCATCTCGATCCCTCCCCCTTAGGATTTCAGTTGCACCGAGGCTACGTAGACTACCATGACTAGCCGGGTCACGTTAAAGCAAGCGCCGTGCCCGAGCCGGTCCGTATGTACAAACACGTTGCAGCGAAAGGCGTTACATGAGTTAACCGTACTCGTCAAACCGAGCCACGTTACAGGAAAACCGGGGATTTTGCAAGCCCCGCGGCCAGTTGCAGCAGTGGACCCGGTGTTCTGGCGCAGCTCAGGATTCGCCACTCACCCGGAACAGGGCTCGACCCCCGGTCCAGCGGTAGATCACCGTGAGCCAGCCGGGGTAGGCGCCCAGCAAAGCGTCGAGCTCCACGTCGGAGCCGGACCCGAACCCGCTGAGCAGGATGTGGGTGACCCCCTGGCGCTCGAGGTAGGAGCGCTGCTCGGCAGGCGTCGGCCGGGTCTCGGTCCGGCTGCGATAAGAGTAGAGGTAGAACGGCACCGTGGTCCGCCGCGTGTACAGCCACACCAGCGCCTCGTCGTCGGTCGCAAGGACCGCGTCCGGCGGGAGCGAATCGAGTCTCGGCAAGAGCTCACTGAAGTTGCTCGAGATCCGCTGCGCCGTGGTCCCCCACCAGCGACCTGCGAGACCCTGCACCTCGATCAGGCCGTAGCCCAGTCCCATGGTGGCCGAGAGCAGCACGACCGAAAGGCGGAGCCGCGGGTGCCGCCTCACCGCAATCGCCCCGGACACCCAGACGAGGGCGAGCCAGGGCAGAACGCCCCAGAGGAACCGGTCGGACGGGAACGGCCACACCATGAGGATCAGGAAGTAGCACGCCAGGGTCCACGCGACGGCGGAGCGCCGCACCAGCCCGTAGAGGCCGTAACCGCCAACGGCGACCGCGGCGGCGGCGCACACGTAGTACAGCGGCGCCCACGGGAGCCAGCCCAGGGTCAGATTCCCGAGGGGGCGAAGCAGATCGCGGGTGGCGGGCCAGAACACGCCCAGCCCAGCCTGGTGCACCGTCTCGACGTAACTCCCGTAGTTCATCGCCAGCGCGCGATCGATCCCACCGCGATGCCGCAGCAGCCACCACGCCCACCCCGCGCTGGCGACTGCGACGGGAGCGGCGGCGCCGAGCGCGACCCTCAGTGGGGCCCGCCGGGCATGGAGCAGAAAGAGTACGATGCCGGCGCCGGCGGCGACGCCGATGGATCGCGTGAGCAAGGCGAATGCGGCGGCGAGGCCGGCCAGGGCAGCGGACCCGCTCGGGGTCGCCCAGGCCGGCGGCGCATCGGCGAGAATGACGGCCGCGGCGAGCAACAGGGCGAACAGGGGCTCAGAAAAGAGCACGGCCTGTGTCGCGAGAACCGGGATCGCGATCGCGGCGGTTGCCACGACTACAGGGGCGACCCAAGCCGGGGCGTCGTCACCCAGTAACCGCGTGCGCGCTGCGTGCCACGCGATGAGCCCGGCGGAGAGCGCCGCGAGAACCAGGTTCAGGACCTTCCCGAGGTACGCCGCGACCGGCACCGGGAACGCGCCGAACAGCGGCGCGAGCATCAGGGGATAGAGGGGGGGGTAATGCACGACCGCGGGCGTGCCGGGGAGGTGCGGGTGGACGAAGCTCAGGCCGCGGGCGAGGGCGAGCGCGATGCCTGCGTAGAGCCCGTCGTCATAGAATCCTCCCACCAGGTTGTGGTTCAAGGCCAGGGTCCCGAGCCCGGCCGTGACCAGCGCGACCGCGACACCGCTCCGGCGTGGCGTGAGCCCGCGACGCCCGATCCTCAACTTGGAACAGCACTGGCGGACCGCGGCTCCGCCGCGGCCCTGCCCAGATGGTACTGCCGCCACAACTCGAACACGAGGAGCGTCCAGAGCGGTTTGCGATGATCTGCCACGCCGTGAGCGTGCTCGCGCTGCAACCGCTCCACCGTCTCGGGCCGAAACAGGCCGCCCTCGCGCAGCGTGGCCGGCGCGAGCACGTCCTGTGCGAGTGAACGCAGGCTCTGGTTCAGCCAGGCGGCGACCGGGATACCGAAGCCTTTCTTGGGCCGCCCCAGAACGCTCGGCGGCAAGAGATCGGACACGGCGGCGCGGAGCAGGCGTTTGCCGGTCAAGCCCCGCATGCGGTAGCGATCCGGTAGGCCGAAGGCAAGCTCGACCACGGGCCGCGCCAGGAAGGGAGCGCGCACCTCGAGCGCCACCCGCATGCTGGCCCGATCGACCTTCATCAGGATGTCGTTCGGCAGGTAGGTGACGGCATCGAGGTGGGTCACGCGCGCGAGCAATGGCGCGCCGTCCGATTTGGACCAGGCTTGCTCGAGCGGCTCGAACTCATCGAAGCCGCGGCCCAATTCGGCCCACACCTCATCGGTCAAGAGCGCGAGCTGCTCGCCGCCCGCGAACGAGGACATCCACAGTGCGTGATTGCGCGGCGGCGCTTCCGCCGCGCCGCGCAAGAAGCTCAGCACCTTGAAGCCGAACGAGAAGTTGCGGTGGCTCACGGGTAGCGCCTGGATCGCCCTCTCCATCAGCGCAAGCAGGCCGGCTGGGAGCGCCCGGCCGAACGCGGCCACCCGCTGCGCCTGGTGCATGGGGTAGCCGGCAAACAGCTCGTCTCCGCCGTCGCCGCCGAGCGCGACCGTCACGCGCTCGCGCGCGAACCGGCTGAGCAGCGCGGTGGGGATGATCGAAGCGTCGCCCAGGGGCTCGTCGAGCATGGCCGGCAGCCGGGGCACCAGCTCCGGCAGCTCCGCCGGCCGCAGGATCACTCTTTTCCGCGAAACCGATGGAGAACGTTTCCAGCGCGCCATGCCGCGCAGCCAGAGCGGCGATCGCGCTCGAATCAATGCCTCCCGACAGGAAGATGCCGAGCGGCACGTCGCTCACCAGTCGCGAGCGCACGGCCTGGTCGAGTAGACGGCGCAGCTCGCGCGCGGCCGCGCCGAACGATGGTGGTTCGCCCGCGGGCCGGAGCTCGATCTGCCAGTACGCCCAGGTGCGCACCTGGCCGCGCTCGAGCGCCAGCGCGTGGCCCGGCTCGAGCTTGTGCACGCCGCGCAAGATGGTGTGAGGCGCCGGCACGTATTCCAGCGCCAGGTAGTAGGCCAGCGAGCGGAGGTCGAGCTTGGCGTCGAGGGCCGGGTGGGCGCGCAGCGCGCTCAGCTCCGAGGCGAACAGCAGCAGTCGGTCGGTCAACGCGTAATAGAGCGGCTTCTCGCCCATGCGGTCGCGCGCGAGCAGGAGCCGGCCTCGCGCGCCGTCCCAGAGGGCCAGCGCGAACATGCCGTCCAGCCGGTCCAGGCAGTCGAGGCCCCACTGGTCGTAGGCGTGCGCCGCGACTTCCGTATCCGAGCGAGTCTCGAAGGTGTGGCCGAGCGCGGTCAGCTCCGCGGCCAGCTCCCGGTAGTTGTAGATCTCGCCATTGCAGACGACCGCGGTCGAGGGGCGCGCGCCGAACAGCGGCTGATGCCCGCCGGCGACGTCGATGATCGAGAGCCGGCGGTGCCCCAGCACGATACCCGGCGCGGTGTGGATGCCCTGGTCGTCGGGACCGCGATGGGCGACGCAGGCGAGCATCGCGGCGACGGGTCCAGCATCGATCGGCTGACGTGGATCCAGCGCGGCGATGCCCGCAATGCCGCACACGCTACGCGACCTCGCGGCCCGCCTGGGACGGCACCGAGCCGAAGCCGCGCCAGCTGTTCGCGTTGTGATGCTCGATGCGCACGTCGTGCAGGCCCGCCCGCTCGAACCAGGCCGCGAACTCACTCCGCCGCAGGTAGTAGGCGACCGGCGCAACCAGGTGATCGAACACGATCGAGCGCTGCTCGCGGTAGGGGAACGCCGCGATGTAGGTGAGGTACGGCGCGTACGGCAGCGCGCGGTTCAGCGCGGTACCCGCCGTCGACCGGTACAAGAGCTTGGTGCCCAGGTAAAGCGGCACGGCCACAGTCGCCGAAAGCAGATCGAGGAGCCGATGCGGCAGCCTCGAAAAGAGCCGCTCCCGGAGCGGCGTGACCATGTGCACGATCCAACCGTTGCCCTCGCGGCCGTACACCCAGGCCGAGATCGAGCCCCCGGGGCGCAGCTTCGAGACGAGCGCGTGGAACCCACGCTCGGGGTCGGGCAAGTGGTGCAGCACGCCGACCGAGAAGGCGTAGTCGAACACCCGCTTGACCGGCGGTCGATTGATGTCCGCCTGGACGACGTGCGCGTTCTCGAGGTGGCGCGTGTTGGCGAAGGCCGCATCAACGGCTTCACTCAGGTCGAGCGCCACTACACCGCGGGCGCCGAACTCCGCCGCGAGCGCAGTGTGCCGGCCCTTGCCGCAGCCACCTTCCAGCACGATGCGGTTTCGGAAGAATTCGGGCGTGACCGGCCGGATCCAATCGAGGAACTGCCGGCGGTAGCGCTCGGCCAGCTCGCAGCAGGGGCGCGAACCGCGGCACGCCGCGCACGATCGGATAGCCCCGCGCGCAGCCGGTGCAACGGAGCTCGCCGGCCATGACCTCTGTGCCCTCCCGCGTCTCGCCGCCCAGCACGAGATCCTGCCCACACGATGGGCAGACCAGCATCTCGAGCAGCGCAGGCTTCACCGCTGCTCCTCGTCACGCCACAGCACATAGGTTCGTTTGCCTTGCGACTCGTAGTAGGTCCGCACCGTCAGCTCGGCCACGAGCCCGAGCAGCACACTGAGACAGCCGACCAGCAGCAGCATGACCACGACCAGCGGCAAGGGCGTCTGCACGAAGTCTTTCAACCCGGCCAGCTTGTAATACAGCATCCAGCCGAAGGTCAGGAACGACAGGAACAGTGCGAGCAGGCCGAACCCGCCGAAGACGTAGATCGGCTTCGTGGCGTACGAGGCCAGGAATTTCACGACGATCAGGTCGAGCAGGACTTTGACCGTGCGCTCGATTCCGTAGTTCGACTTGCCGCGCGTACGCGCGTGATGCTCAACGGGGAGCTCGGTGACCCGCGCGCCCTGCCAGCTCGCGTAGATCGGCACGAAGCGGTGCATCTCACCATAGAGACGCACGTCCTCGAGGACCGAGCGACGGTAAGCTTTGAGCGAGCAACCGTAGTCGTGCAGGTGCACGCCCGAGATCCACGAGATCAAGCGGTTCGCGATCAGCGAGAGCAGCCGTTTGCTCAACGGATCCCGCCGGTGCACGCGCCAGCCGCTCACGACGTCGTACCCTTCGTCCAGCTTGGCGAGCAGCCGGGGGATGTCCCTGGGATCGTTTTGCAAGTCGCCATCCATCGGCACGATGATCTCGGCGCGAGCGTGGTCAATACCGGCCGAGAGCGCTGCGGTCTGCCCAAAGTTGCGTCGGAAGCGGACCAGCCGAACTCGCGGGTCGGCGGCGGCGAGCCGGCGCAAGCGCCCGAAGGTGCCGTCCGTGCTGCCATCATCGACGAAGATGAGCTCCACCGAGTCGCGCAGCACGGCGGTGACCCGGCCATACAGCTCTTCCACGTTCAACTCCTCATTGAACACGGGCACGACGACGGATACCGCGACTCGGGCGTCACTGCCGGCCCGCGGCGCCCCTATGGGCGCAGCACTGGCTTCGAACATGGAGCTTCTCCTCTGACGCGAGTCACAGGCGCGCCGGTGCGCGTAGCAAGGCGACGTAGCGCAGCGGGATGAGGTTGTTCGGTATGCCCCGCAGCCGCTCGATGCGGGCCGTGCCTGCGGCGATGCGCCGCAGGAACGGCAGACTGAACTGGTGCAGGTGCCACTCGTTACCTTCCGGTGCCAGCGAGCGCAACATGGTGCGCAGTAGCGGCACGCGACGGATGAAGCGCTTCGCGCGATCGATGTTCCCCTCGTTCGGTATGGACACAACGATGCGCGCGTCGGGCGTCCCGACACGCATCAGCTCTCGCAGCACCTGTTCCGGATGTTGCGTATGCTCAAGCACCTCCGTGCAGAGGACCACGTCGAACGAAGCAGGCTCGAAGGGCAGGTACTCCGCCGATGCGCGCAGCAGCTCTACGCCGTCGCCCAAGCGACTACGAGCCCGGTCGAGCATCGTCCTCGACAGATCGATACCGGTGCGCTTTGCCACCGCGAAACGCTGCAGCACGTGACCGGCGCCACAGCCGACCTCAAGTACACCAGTCTCCGGCTGCACCGCTGCGAAGTCCGCCAGCACATCCACGCGGCACCGCTCGATCCAGCGGAGCAAGGGGTGCGAACGCTCGTAGTATTGCTCGATGTCGTAGCGCCGCACCATCTCTTCGTTCCAGTCGACGAAAGCCTGCTGGTCGGGCTTCACGGTGTTCGGCTTCATACGCTCCTCAGGGCCGCGCTTCATAGACGTACAGCGAATGGCCGAGCACGTAGGCCGGCCGCTGCTCGCGAAACTGATGGAACGGGTCGCCCCGTAAATAGGTGCCCGTGAGATTCGTGGCCGAAATGACGACCCAGCGCGGCTCGGGCTCCCCCGGCCGCAGCGCGGCCGGGGGCAGCAAGAAAAAGCTGACTAGCGGCAGGTATTCGATGCCGTAGCCGCTCGGCCAAGCGGAGCCGAAGTAGCTCAAGTACACGACCCGGATCCCGTGCTCACGCATGAAGTCGCGCAGCAGCAGCAGTCCCTGTCCCCAGTCCAGGCTCGAATCGGCAAACACCTCGTAATTGCGATCGCGGCCGGGCCCGTACTCACTCACGTAGGTCAGGAAATTCGGGAAGTACGAAAGCGGCTGCACCACAAGCCATGCGGTGGCCAGCGCGATCGCGGGCCGGGCGCGCTTCCAGTCGGCCTGCCAAACGCGCGCGACGCCCACCGCAGTGATCACCGCCACGAGTGGCAACAGCGGCAACGCATAGCGGAAGCCGATGTTCAGCTGCGATCGGATCAACAACAAGCCAAAGACGAGCGCACCGATCGCGGGCACCCGCAGCGGCGAGCCGACCACCTGCAGGAGGGACGTGAACCGGCTGCCAAAGTAGAGCAGTGCGATCCCGAGCAGGACGTGGAACCCGGCGGAGGTCTTGAACAGGAACGCGACCGGGAAATAGTACCAGAACCCTTGCGTGCTGACGCGGCCGAGCAGATAACCGGGTGCCGCCGTCTCGGTTACCTGGGTGAAGACGAAGTCGAGCGCGTAGCGGTATTCGGCGAGGGTGAAATCGCCG
>VBOS01000447.1 GCA_005893185.1 Candidatus Eiseniibacteriota bacterium | reverse complement strand
CAGCTCCTTCTTGAGGGCGGCGAAGCGGGCGGGATCGCGCATGCGGAAGGTCAGGCTCTGGAAGACGTCGTCGCGCTGGAGGGCGGGCATGAGCACAGGGTTGTCGCCCCAGATCTCCGATTCGAAGGCCGAGCCCGCAGCGCTGAAGTGCCCGACCACCGTGAACTCGCGCTGGCCGAAGCGGATGCGGTCGCCGACCGCACAGTTCGCGAAGCGCCGCGCGATGCGCGAGCCGGCGATCACCTCGTCGGTGCCGGGCGTGAACATGCGGCCCTCGACGATCTTGACCCGGTCGCGCAGCGTGAGCGATCCGGCGTCCACGCCGCGCACCGTCACGTTGGATGAGCCTTTCTGGCCCAGCCGCTCCTTGTTCGTCACCACCACCAGCTCCGCGCTCACGAGCGGCCGGCCGTCGGGACCGGCCGCCACGTCGGGGATCGCGCGCAGGATGTTGGCGCCGTCCCGGGTGATACCGCTCGAGATCTCGCTGTCCGCGCCCTTGCGGAGCGCGATCGCGTTCGCGGGCGAGCCGGTCGTTAGCATCGCGGCGCGGAAGCCCGAGACCAGCGACAGCGCGCCGATGAAGATCGCGACCGTGAGCCCCACGCCGATCGCGGTGGTGAGCGTCGAGACCGGGCGCTGCAGCACGTTCCGCACGTTGTAGGAAATCGGGATCGCCATGGGTCCTCCGTCACTCCGCCGGGCGCAGGGCCTGGACGATGCGCAGCCGCGACGCCTGCCACGCGGGGATCAGGCCGCTCACGGCGCCGATCAGCACGGCCATGCCGACGCCCGCGGTCACGGTGGACCAGCGCACCGTCATCGGCGGCAGGAATCCCATCGCGTTGAAGTGCGATCCCTCGATCAGCAGCTTGGCGGAGAGGGCCCCGAGCGCCCCGCCGCCCAGCGTGATCACCGCCGCCTCGATCAGCACCAGGCGGAAGATCGTGCCGTGCTCGAAGCCCAGCGTCTTCAGCACGCCGATCTCGCTCGTGCGCTCGCGGATCGCCATCGCCATGGTGTTGGCCGCCACCAGCAGGATGGCGAACACCACGGCGAGGCCGATCACGCGCAGCACGAACGGCACGTTGCCGTACATGCTGATGAAGCCCGCCTGGAACGCGCGCTCGGTCTCGGTGCGGGTGGCCGCAGCCGAGTTCTCGAACATCGCGTCCACCTCGCGCGTGATCGCGCTCGCCCGCGCGGGGTCGGACAGCTCGAGCACGTAGATGCCCACCAGCGCGCGTCCGCCCATGCCATGCTGGTCGAGATACTTCCAGTGGAAGAGCAGGTTCTCCTCGCCGAACGACTTCCTTTTCGCTCGGTACACGGCGCGGATCGTGAACTCCCACGAGCCCGGGTAGATGGTGCCGTTGATGGGAACGGTCTGGCCGAGCTTCCACTTCATGCGCTTGAACAACGCCTCACCCACCACGCACGCGGTCTGCTCGCTCATGAACGCTGCGTTGCGATAGAGCGGCATGTAGGTGGCGGCGTCCACGCCGAGCTGGGCGAAGAAGTTGTGCGGGTCGTTGGGGTCGCGGCCGCCGAACCAGTTCGAGACGCTCACCCGCTTCACACCCGGCACCGCCGCGATGCGGTCGCGGTAGGAGAGTGGCAGCGGGAACACCAGCGAGATCTTGTTGCGGGTGACGAGCCCAGTCTCGCTCCCCACCTTGATGGACTCGGCGAGCGTGTCGAGCACGCCGCCCAGCGCGCAGTAGAGGAAGATCGCGAACGTGACCGAGAGCAGCGTGAGGATGGTGCGGCGCTTGTTGCGCCCGAGGTTCACCAGCACCAGCGACAGGAGCTTCATGGCGGCGCTACGACAGCACGCCCTTGTCGAGGTGCACCATGCGGCTCGCGCGCTCCGCGGCGTGCGGGTCGTGCGTGACCATGAGGATGGTCTTCTTGTACTCGCGGTTCAACCGCTCGAGAAGCACCAGGACCTCCTCGGCCGACTTGCGGTCGAGATCGCCGGTCGGCTCGTCGGCGAGCAGCACCGCCGGGTCGCTCACCAGTGCGCGCGCGATGGCGACGCGCTGCTCCTGCCCGCCCGAGAGCTGGCGCGGGTAGTGGCCGAGCCGGTCGCCGAGGCCCACCAGCTCGAGCGCCGTCCGGGCCCGCTTCTTCCGCTCCGCGCCGCTCATGCGGTGCAGCAGGAGCGGCAGCTCGACGTTCTGGAGCGCCGTGAGCACCGGGATCAGGTTGTAGAGCTGGAAGATGAAACCGATGTGGCGCGAGCGCCACTGCGCCAGCGCGCGACCGCCGAGTCCTGCGATGTCGGTGCCGTGCACCACCACGCGGCCCCGGCTCGGCTGGTCGATGCCGCCGACCAGGTTGAGGAGCGTGGTCTTGCCGCTGCCCGATGGGCCCATCAGCGCCACGTAGTCGCCTTCTGCGACCTCGAGCGTGAGCCCGGACAGCACCGGGATCCGCTGGCTGTCGCGCTGGTACTCCTTGTAGACGTCGCGCACCTCGATCGCCGCCATAGCCTCCCTCACGAACCCGGGACGCGCACGCGCGCGCCGTTCTTGATGCCGGCCGGCGGGTCCACGACCACGCTCTCCCCGCCCGACAGCCCCTTGCGGATCTCCACCTGATCGCCGTGCGCAGGCCCCACCTCGACCTCGCGCGCAGACACCCGGCCGTTCTCGAACACCCACACCTTCGCCCCGTCGGCGGCCGTGACCACTGCCGCAGCTGGGACCGTGACCCGGCGCGGGGCGGCTGCCACCGGGCCGCCCTCGCCCTCGCGCAGGAACACCACCTTGGCGCCCATCTCCGGCAGGATGCGACGATCGCGGTCGAGGATCGCGACCTTGACCTGCACGGTCGCCTTCTGCCGATCCGCGGTCGGCACCACCTGGCGCACGCGGCCCGCGAAGGACGTGTCAGGATACGCATCGAGCGTGATGCGCGCCGCCTGCTCGTTCCGGATCTGCGCGATGTAGGCCTCGTTCACGTCCACCTCGACCTCGAGCGATCCGAGATCCGCCATGGTGACGATCGCGGTGCGCGTGAGGCCGCCGCCCGCCGAAGCGGGCGCCACGATCTCGCCGACCTCTGCGTCCTTGCGCAGCACCGTGCCGTCGAACGGCGCGCGCACCTGCGTGTTCTCGAGATTGACGCGAGCGAGCTCGACCTGAGCGTGCGCCGCGTTGAGCTGGGCAGCCGTCACGCTCACCTTGGTCTCGGCGTTCTCGAGATCGGCGTCGGAATTGAGCCCCTGGGCGCGCAGCGTCTTGGCCCGCTCGAAATCGCGCTTCGCCTGGAGAAGCTGGGCCTCGATCTCCGCCGCGCTCGCCTTCGCGCTCGCGAGCTGCGCTTCGAAGTCGCCGCTCTCGATGCGCGCGATCACATCGCCGACCTTGACGTGCGTGCCCTCGGCGACCCCCAGGAACTGGAGCCGCCCCGGGATCTTCGCCGAGACCGAGGCCTTGGTGCGCGCCACGACGTAGCCGTTGGCGCTGATCCCCTCGCTCGAGAGCGTGCCGCCGCCTGTGGCGCCCGCGAGCGCCACGCGCACCTGCTGCGCACGCGGGAGCATGACCACCCACGCGCCGACCGCCCCGAGCGACAGCACGGGCAGCGCCCAGAGCAGGGCGCGCGCAGCGCTCGGGGAGGGCCGCGGCGCAGCTTCGCGATCGATGCGCAGGCTGGCGAGATTGGGCGGTGGCGTCGACATGAGGGGCTCGGCAGGGCCGAGCCGAGCACGTTACGCGCCGCGATCGGGCAGGGTCAAGAGGAGGGCGGCACCAATCCCAGACCGATTGCGCCCATCGCGAGCCCCGCTGCCGCCGCTAGGGATCGCGACCCTGGCCCTGATGATTACGTCACTGCCACTTTACCATGCGCCCGCTCTCGACGACCCCTTCGGCCCGCAGCCGGCACAAGTAGATGCCGGGCGGAGCCCGGCGCCCCGAGTCGTCGAGGCCGTGCCAGTCGAAGGAGTGGGTGCCCGCCGCGAGCGCTCCGGCGTGCAGGCTCGCGAGGCGGCGGCCGCCGAGGTCGAAGATCGAGAGCTCGGCGTCTCCATCGCGCGCGAGCACCATGTGGATGCTGGTCGAGCTGCCGAACGGGTTCGGGGCGTTGCCGATGAGATGCGTGCGCGCGGCGGCCGGATCGCCGACCGCCACCAGGCCGCGGAACCAGCCGATGTCCGCGAGCAGCCACTGGGTGAGGTCCACGCTGCCGGGCGCGTGCGGCGTGGCGAACGGCTCCATCAGGAGGTCGGGGTCCGCTGTGACGTCCCAGTGCGAGACCGACGACCCGCTGGCGAAAGTTGAGGGCGCGTACATCTTCACGCGGCCCACCGC
>VBOS01000446.1 GCA_005893185.1 Candidatus Eiseniibacteriota bacterium | reverse complement strand
CGGTGTCTTCGACTCCGGCCTCGGCGGCCTGACGTCCGTGCGCGAGCTGTTCCGCGCCCTGCCGTCGGAGTCGGTGGTCTACTTCGGCGACACCGCACGCCTGCCGTACGGCGGCAAGTCGAGCGCGACGGTGATCCGCTTCAGCCTCGAGATCGCAGCCTTCCTCGTGAAGCAGAACATCAAGTGCCTGCTGGTGGCCTGCAACACTTCCTCTTCGTTCGCGCTCGAGATGTTGAGCCAACGGCTCTCGATCCCGGTGATCGGCGTCATCGAGCCCGCCGTGCGCGCGGCGGTTGCAGCCAGCCCGCGCGGGCGTGTGGGGGTGATCGGCACGCTCGGCACGGTCGGCAGCGGAGCCTATGGCACCGCGATCGGGCGGGCGCTTCCGGGCGCCGCCGTGATCTCGCGCGCCTGCCCGCTGTTCGTGCCGCTGATCGAGGAAGGGTGGAGCGATCATCCGGTGACGCGGGCCGTCGCCGAGGAGTACCTGGTCGAGCTGCGCGCCGCCGGGCTCGAGAGCCTGATCCTCGGCTGCACCCACTACCCGCTCATCGCGCCGCTCCTCGCGTCGCTCATGGGACCCGCGGTCAAGCTGGTGGACTCGGGGGCCGAGGCGGCGCGCGCGGTCTCGCTGTTGCTCCGCCAGCGCGGCCAGCTCGCGGTCGGCGCGCCCGAGCACCACTTCTACGTGAGCGACGAGCCGCGCAACTTCACTCGCATCGCGCAGGGGTTCCTGGGCCGTGAGCTGCCGCCGACCACGGTCGTGGACCAGACCGACCTGCCGTGGTTCGAGCGGCCGCAGGTGCGAAGCGCTCCCGAGCTGACGCCGTGAGACGCGCGGGAGGGCGGGATCGCGGGCGCATGGTGGCGCGGGAGAGGCGCCCGTGACGCGCCCGCCGCATGCGATCCGGTCGCGCGCCGCCGTGGCCCCCGCGGCCGCCGCCCGGCCGGACGGCCGCACGCCGCGCCAGGCGCGCCCGCTCAAGATCTAGCGCGGCGTGCTGTCGCACGCCGAGGGCTCTGCGATCGCGGCGATGGGCCGCACCCGCGTGCTGTGCACCGCCACCGTCGAGGATCGCGTGCCCAACTGGATCCGCGGCAAGGGGCGGGGCTGGGTGACGGCGGAGTACGGCATGCTCCCGCGCTCGACCGGCGAGCGCACGCCGCGCACCTCGCAAACCGGCGGTCGCGCGCAGGAGATCCAGCGCATGATCGGGCGCTCGCTGCGGGCCGTCACCGACCTCACGGCGTTCGGCGAGCGCACCGTGATCCTCGACTGCGATGTGCTCGAGGCCGACGGCGGGACGCGCACCGCCGCGATCAACGGCGCCATGGTGGCGCTCCACGACGCGTTCGTGACGCTTTCGAACCGGGGCCAGCTCGCGCGCGCCCCGCTGCGCGACACGGTGGCCGCGATCTCGGTGGGCGTGGTCGCAGGCGTGCCGTGCCTCGATCTCACATACGCCGAGGACTCGACCGCCGAAGTTGACATGAACGTGGTGATGACCGGCGGGGGCCGCTTCGTCGAGCTGCAGGGAGCGGGCGAGGGCGTCACATTCGCAGCTTCCGATCTCAAGGACCTGCTCCGGCTCGCGCGCATCGGCATCCGGCGCGTGGTCGCAGCGCACCGCAGGGTGCTCGAAGGCTCGGGGCTCGTTCCGGTCGCGGGGAGCCCGCCCGCTTCATGAGCCGGCCGCCGGCGCGCGGCGAGCGTCGCGTGCGCGCCGCGAGATCCGTGGTCGCCACGCTCAACCCCGACAAGCTGCGCGAGCTCGTGGCCCTGCTCCCGGACGATCTCGGGGAATTCGCGGGGCTCGCGGCGTTCGCGGGGGCCGCGGCCCCCCACGAAACCGGAGCGACCCTGGAGGAGAACGCGCTCCTCAAGGCACGAGCTGCGGTGGCGCTCACCGGGCTGCCGGCGATCGCGGACGACACCGGCCTCGAGGTGGACGCCCTGGGCGGTGAGCCGGGCGTGCGCTCGGCGCGCTACGCGGGCGAAGGGGCGGGCTACGATGCCAACGTGCGGAAGCTCATGCGGCGGATGGAGGGAGTCGAGCCGGCGCGGCGCAGCGCGCGCTTCCGGACGGTGTGCGTCGCATGCGATCCCGACCGGCCGCCGATCGTGGCGGAGGGCGCGCTGGAGGGTCGCATCACGGAGACGCCGCGCGGCGCAGGTGGCTTCGGCTACGACCCGGTGTTCGAGGTCGCGGGCACGGGGCGAACGCTCGCCGAGCTGTCGTTCGCGGAGAAGAGCGCGCTCTCGCACCGCGCGGCGGCGGTCGCGAACCTGGTGCGGAAGCTGCGCGAGACGTGAACAGAGGGGCGCGGCCCGCGCACCATCACGCGGGACGCGCGAGCCTCATTCCACCGGCTTGAGCCTCGGGGAGAAGTCGACGTTGTCCTTGACCCAGGAGAAGAACTTCTTCTGCTCCGGGAACGGCTTGCCGGGGATCATCGTCCGCGGGTCCTTCCATTCCGTCATCACGACCGCGTCCTGCGTCCAGACCTTGACGCGCTTGCGCGGCACCTCGTCGCGCCAGTTCTTGGCTGTGACCGCGTCGGTGTAGAGCACGCGCACGGTGATGTTGCGGGAGAGGCCCTCCAGCGGCTTGAGATTCAGGTTGCGGAACCTCTCGTCCCGCGTGTTGCCTCCCACGTCGGGGACCCCGTCGGTCATCAGCACGATGGAGAGCGGCTTCAAGATCAGCTTCTTCTGGTCCACCATGTCCGCGACCTGCTGGAAGAAGGAGTTGAAGTCCGTGTACTTGTTCACCCGGTTGCGCGGGAAGATGGTGTAGAGCTGGGCCTCGATCTGCTCGATCGAGCGGTCCTCGAAGGTCTGGATGGGGTACAGCGTCTTCACGTCCTCTTTCGTCTCGCCGCCGATCGTTCCGACGTACAGCGAGTGCGGGAGCTCGACGCCGTCGTAGCCCTTCAGGTGCGCGTAGATGTAGCGCGCCATGAAGTGGATCGAGTCGTCGAAGTAGCGGCCGTCCTTGAACGAGCCGCTGATGTCGACGCCGAGAAACATCACGAGCCGGCCGGCCTCCTCCTTCTGATGCTGCGAGGGAGGCTTGCGCAGCGAGTTGAACCAGTTCGAAACGTTGGTCGAGAGGCCGGAAAGCCCGGTTCCGGCCGCGATCAGGGCGATGAGCAACATGCGCATGTCAGGGGGTCGCCTTTCCGAGGTTCGGATTGCCCAGATGGATCGCCAGGGCCCGCGCGTCCTTGAAGTCCTTGATGCTGTTGAGCGGCAGGTCGAGGAAGTGCTGGTTCGACACCAGCAGGGTGACGAAGTTGAGCGCCGCCGCGATCACCTGCATCGGCGGGACGAGGAACGCGCTCACCAGGCGCTCGCCGGCGTCGGCCACCCAGTCGAACTCCTTCTTGATCTGGGCCGCGAAGCCGGGCGAGAACAGGCTGAGCGGCTGCTGCTGTCCGCCTCCCCCGCTCGCGACCAGGCCCTGGCCCTTGATGATGGCCATGATCGTGGGCGTGCCGCTTTCCGGATGTGTGCTGGGCGAACCACGGCACCAGCGCGTCCACGAACTCGCGGTAGAGGAACACCACCTCGACGAAGAGCGCCACCGACTCGACCACGCCGATCTTGATCACCGTGGCCCAGTCCCGCGACTGGAGCGCGTCGGTGAAGGTCGCGAGCACAGCATAGCTGCCGAGCACGACGAACAGCATGAAGAAGAAGAGCGGGATCCGGACTCCGCCCTCGGTCAGCTGCGTCCCGGCCAGGTTCGAGAGCGTGTCGATCACGAGCGACGTCATCACGAAGGTGAAGATGATCGCCTCGAACACGCACCAGAAGAACGTCATGATCACAGCGATCCACGGCGTGCCAGGGGCCAACGCGTTGCTGCCGAAGTGCCGCAGTAGGCGGAACGGCATGAGCAGCACTTCGCGCACCATCGACCACAGGCCGACCACGAGCACCTGCGCGAAGCCCAGGAGCGAGACCGCGAGCTGGAGCAGGAAGCGGAACACGCCGCCCCAGAACGTGAACGTGGCCCGCGCCAGGTCCCACCACGTGATGAGAACCAGCCCGACGTACACGCGGCGCCGGGTGCGGATCAGGAGCGACGGTACGCTCAAGACGCTGGCCCAGTAGCCGAAGGCCACCCCGCCGAACGGCAGGATCAGGAAGAGCCGTTTGAGCAGCATGAGCCACAGCGGATCGTGCACCCCCCAGAGGAAGCGAAACGCGCTCATCAGGGGCTTCCACAGCGAGATCGTCTCGATCCAGAAGCGAAGGTCGTGGCTCACAGCTATCCTTTCGGCCGGAGGGAATGATCCGTCCTGGTCTTATCGGCTCCCGAGGCGCTCTCCTTGAGTCGGACTTGGGCTCGTGCCGAGCCCGCATTCGCATGCCGCGCAACTGGTTCCGGGCCGGTGTCCGGGCCTCTCTGGGCACGCAAAGAAGCGCGATTCGTGAGCGGGGCGGCGGCCGGAGCGCACGCATTCCCCTGGAGCGCATGCGACGAAAAGTTGTTGAAGTCTTGACTTCTCGGAGCCATCATCTTCGCGTGGGGGGGTCGCAGCCTGCCCTGGTGGCGGGCGTGACGTACCGCTACCGGCTGGCGGTGGAGGACGAAACCGGACGCCATACGCTGGGTGAGGTCGCGCTGCGCGTGCCCGACGCGCTGACCCTCGCCCTCGAGCCGGCGCGACCGAATCCATCGTCCGGCCCGTTCACGCTCGCCTTCACGCTCCCGAGTGCCGCGCCCGCGCTCGTCGAGCTGCTCGATGTGAGCGGGCGCCGCATCTATGCCCGGACGATCGAGCCCGCGCGCGCCGGGCTTCGCCTCCTCCCCGTGAGCGTGGAACTCAGCCCGGGCCTCTACGTGGCGCGGCTCACCCACGGCGGGCGCTCGGTCACGACGCGCGTGGTGCACGCGAGGTAGTCGCCTTCTCGCTCCGCCGTCCGCTGCGACCGTCGCCGCTCGCGTCGCGGCGCTTGGCCCGCGAGGCGTGTGCTACGGTCTTCGCCGTGAACCTTGCCCGGCCGCGCTCCGCGGCATTCTCCCCGCGCTCCGTGATCCCCGCGCTGCTGGCCCTGGCCGCTGCGCTCGCGGCCCAGGTCCATGCCCCGCTCGTGCTCCGCGCCCCGCTCGGCTACCTGCTGCTGGGCGTGATCCCGGGCTGGGTGCTGGCGGAAAGCCTGCTGCGGGCGCCCGGTACGACACCCGAAGAGCGGGCCATGGCGAGCCTCACGCTCTCCATCCCGGCCGCGATCGCCGGCCGCACACTGGCGTTCGCCATCGGGGTTCCGGCGCCGGCCTTCCTGTGGGCATGGGCCGCGCTTTGCGCCGTCGCATGCCTGCTCGTCCGCCCGCGGCCCGCGGGCGGGCCGCCGGCCGATCGGGCAGCCTGGCTCATCGCCCTCGCACTTGCGCTGCTGGTCGCGGTTCCCACCGCCGTCAATCCGGTCGTGCGCGAGAGCGGCGACGCCATGTTCCACTCGCAGATCGTGAGCGAGATCCGGCTGCGCGGCTGGCCGCCGCAGAATCCTTCGTACGCCGGGCTGCCCATGAACTACGTGTGGCAGCTCCACGTGTGGGGGGCGGCGCTGGTCGAGGCGACGGGACTCACGCCGTTCATGGTCTTCCCCTGGATCGGTGGAGCGATGATGGCGTCTCTGGCCTTTGGCATCTACCGCCTAGCGTCCCTGTTCTGGAGCGAGCCCCTCCATCGCCGGTTGGCGCCCGCCGTGGTGGCGCTCGGCATGAATGCCCTGGGCTGGGTGCACATGTTCGCCCAGCTCGCGCTCGGGCCGCTGCGGGGGACGGCGCGGGCGCGCGAGGTCTACGGGGAGCGGATGACGTTCTGGTTCCTGCATCCCAACGCGGTGTTCATCTGTCGTTCGATGCTCATGAAGGCGGACTTCGTCCTGTGCTCCTTCCTCTACAAGTTCATGTGCGCGAACGCCATCGGCACCGCGCTCGCGCTGATCGCCGCGACCTACGTGCTGGTGGCCGTGCGCGTGAGGGAGAGTGGGCGCGGGCGGCTGGCTGCGATCGCCCTGCTCGCGATGAGCGCGGCCGCGATCCATCCGGTGGTCGGCGTGCCCGCGGGGCTCGCCCTGATCGTGGGTCTCGCGCTCGCGACCTTGGGCCCGGAGGGGCGGACGCGCACGCCGGCACCTGCGCTGGCGGTCGTGATCGGGCTGTCGCTCGCGGCCCCCATCCTCTGGTTCATGCTCCACACCGGTCTCGCAGGCGGCCCGCCCTCGCGGCTCCACATCGTCCGGCCGAACCTGCCGCCGCTCGCCCAAGGCCTTCTGGTCGTGCTCCTGCCCGCGCTCTGGGGGTGGGCCGCCGCGCGGCGCCGCGCGCCGGCGCTCGCGCTGCTCGGCCTGGGTTTCGCGGCCGTCTCGCTGGCGGTCGCAGTTGCGTTCGACACGCCCGTCCCGGTGACCGCGATCTATCCGGTCTACACCGCCTACTTTGGCGTCGCCCTATTCGCAGCTGCGGGCGTGGGAATGCTGGCGCAAGCGCTGAAGCTGCGCGTGGGCGGCGCCTGGGCATGGGCGCTGCTCGCGATCGTGTTCCTGCCGGACGCCCTCATGATGTTCAACGGCTTCGCTCGTCAGGGTCCGAAGTGGGGGCTCGCAGGCTATCCGGAAACCCCCGACGAGATCGCGCTCTTCGACTACGTGCGCGACCACACGCCGGTGGACGCGGTCGTGATCGACGTCCAGCATGCCTACTCGTCGTCGGTCGCGGCCTACTCCGAGCGGCGCGGCTTCTTCGGCGGGGGAGACCGCTCGGAGGCGGCTGTGCTCGGCTACCCGGCGGACAT